>PHDH01000118.1 GCA_002840935.1 Bacteroidetes bacterium HGW-Bacteroidetes-21
GAAGATTTTAAAAGAGAAGGGGGGTATATGTATCAAGACAATGCATGTATTGTTCCTTTCCGGGAAAATATTGAAAAAGGCATGCCCTTTAAAACACCTTCCGGAAAAATCGAAATCGAAGGAGAAATATATGATGCTGCAGCAGAATCAGGATATATAGAAAAAGGAGACAAAATTATCGTTGTTAAATTCGAAACCGGGCAGTTATATGTCAGAAAAATTCAATAATATTCTTCTCAGGGATTTTAAACCCGAAGATTATCCTCAGGTCATCGATCTTTGGCTGGCTACAGGTCTTGGAGGTGCGCAACGTGGCGATAACCTCGAAGTCATTACAAGAACACTGGCTCATGGAGGCAAACTTATCATTTTAACGGACACTATCTCAGACAAAATTATAGGTACTTCATGGCTCACTAACGATTTTAGACGAATATACTTACATCATTTTTGCATAGATCCTGCATTTCAGGGAAAAGGATTGAGTCACCCTTTGGTTATAGCTTCGGTTGATTACGCCCGCCTGTGCGGATTACAAATAAAACTCGAAGTTCATAAAGACAATACAAAAGCGATTGAACTTTATAAAAAACACAATTTTTCTTTTTTGGGTGATTACATGGTTTACATAATTCGCAACTTATAACAGGCTTATGAAAAGATTTATTCTCTCTCTCATTATAATTTCTGTTTCTGCAAGTTTCACTTTCAGTCAACAGGATTATTTCAAAGGATTTATTTCAGGAATTAAGTATTTAAGTAGTGAAGAACTTGCCGGCAGATACCCTGGAACTTCAGGCGATTCGCTGACTATGAAATATATTTCGGATGCATTTAAAGCAGCCGGACTAAGTTCTTTCGACACTTCATATTATCAGAATATGATCCTGAGTGGAGATGCTGTATATGGAAACAACAATTTGTTTATAGTAGATCAGGATACTTTGATTCTAAAAAAAGACTATGCCCCGCTCTTTTATTCGAAAGACACTTCCATTTGCGGACAGATTATAAACTGTGGCTATGGCATAGATAAACCAAAGTATTCCAATTTTGATAAAGATTTAAAAGGAAAATGGGCTATCATCGACTATTGGATTCCTGATGATATTCTCAAAAAAACCAATGCCGACGACAATCTAAAAATGAGAGCTATCACTGCCCGCGATAAAGGGGCAGCAGGAGTCATTTTCGTTGGAAAATCGAAGCTCGACAAATCTTCTTTTCAGGCTATGATGAAGGAAAAAGCCAAGTCGGATATTGGTATTCCTGTCATTGCACTAGATTATTTTGCTTTTTCGAAAATGATTGGAGTAAAAAATCTGAGTATTTTTGACAATGGCCCCGAATACAAAGGAAAAATAAATCCTTTTTCTTTTACAACACCCTTATGTATAAGCTCTGACATAGAAAAAGTCGATTTTACTACAGCGAATATCGTAGGCTTTTTAGAAGGGACTGACTCCCTACTCAAAAATGAATATATTGTCATTGGCGGGCATCACGACCATCTCGGTATGGGCGGCCCCGGTTCTGGAAGCCGACGACCCAGTGAAGACAAAGTTCATTATGGTGCCGACGATAATGCTTCAGGTACAATGGGGGTCATTGAAATGGCAAAATATTTCAGTCAGAATAAGCCTAAAAGAAGTTTGATTTTCGTCACTTTTACGGCGGAAGAAATGGGGTTATTGGGATCAAAATACTTTGTTAATAACCCTCCGATTCCATTAAAAAGCATTTATGCTATGGTCAACTTCGATATGATTGGCCGAATGAAAGCCGATAAAAAAACGCTGAACATAAGTGGAACAGGTACAGGTTTGGAATTCGATAGTATCCTGAAGATGCACGAAGATACCAATCTCTTTAAACTCCACCTGAGCCGTGGGGCTGGCGGTGGATCTGATCATGCCTCTTTCTACAGAAAAAACATACCGGTCATTTTTCTCATTACGGGCATGCACGACGACTACCATACACCCGATGACACTTGGGAAAAAATTGATACCGCATCCATGGAAAATGTTTTACGTTTCGCCTCAAATGTCATTACAGATTTGGCCAATCGTCCTCAAAAACTGAGTTTTAAAGAAGCTTCTGATGGAGAAAAATCCTCTTCCCGAGGTGGAGGTTCCAAAACCCTGGGCATAGTTCCCGATGTATCCGGAAGTACGAATAAAGGCTTACTTGTGGAAGGCCTCAGAAAAGGAGGACCTGCCGAAGCCAGTGGAATACTCAAAGGTGATATTATTGTATCTCTTAACGGAGCAAAAATCGCAAATATTTATGATTATATGGGACAATTAAACAAATTGTCGAACCTTAAAAAAGGGACTAAAATTCCTGTCGAAGTAATCCGAAAAATAGAGGATGCAGAAAAGATAGTCCGTTTAAAAGTAATTGTTCCCTAAGGCTTTTCTTTTGACGACATTTAAAAGTCGTAAAAGCGAAATTATGATTTAGAAAGGAAGATCATTTCCGGCGTCCGAAGGTGCTCCCAGATCAATGGGCGAAGCATTATCAGGCATATTAGGTAGACTTTCGCCACCAACCATTTCAATTTTCCATGCTTTAACATCGGTATACCAACGACCGTTAAACTCACGGCTTTCAACGTCAAAATCAATTTTTAGAAAATTTCCTTCTTGTAATTGCGATTCGTTAATTTTATCGCCCCAGATTGCGACACATATTTTTTTGGGATACTGACCGTCTGTTTCTAAAATAACATCCTGTTTTTTCCATTCACCATTTTTACCCTGTCCTGTCTGCAACGGGAGTTTTTGAATAAGTTTTGCTGTGATTTGCATATGATATGTTTTGATTAATCCTTTGCAAATTTAACCCAAATTCAGCAATTGAAAAATGGTTGTTAAGAATTGGTTAAAAAAAAATGAGAAATTATTTCATGTTTCGAAATATGGCTATAATTGTATAGTTTTGCTAAAAAAACGGGATGAAAAAAATATATTTCTGGATACTTGCTTTTATTATCACCCTGGCTGCAGCATATTATCAACGGATTACTGGCCCAACCTACCCGATTAAAGGTAAAATTCAAATGAGCAATCAGGAAATCAAATACAAACTTCTGCGTAGTTCTGATTCCGGTAAAGACGCCATGATAGAAATTCAATGTCCGAATCAGGAAATTACAGGAGAACTTCGTTATAGAAGATATAAAACACAAGACGAATGGACAGTTTTCAAATTAGAATACAATCAACAAAAACTTACAGCCATACTTCCACAACAACCCCCGGCCGGAAAACTGGAATACCAGATTCAGGTTAGCGACGGTGCAGCTACTTATCCTCTTACAGAGAAACCCGTTGTAATTCGCTTTAAAGGCGTCGTTCCTACTTGGGTTTTAATCCTGCATATACTGTTTATATTTGCAGCCATGTTCCTGTCAAATCTCACAGGTCTGTTTACTTTAAAATACACTGAAAAAATCAGAATTTACACCTTTATCACTGTTCTCATTTTGTTTATCGGAGGAATGATACTGGGACCCATCGTACAAAAATATGCTTTTGGTGAATACTGGACAGGTATACCTTTTGGCTGGGATCTGACCGATAATAAAACTCTTTTTGCATTAATTGCCTGGCTCATTGCTGCGATTGCAAATTACCGGAAAGCTTCACCCCGCTGGACCATTATCGCAGCCATTATAACACTTATTATTTTTCTCATTCCCCACAGCATGTTTGGGTCAGAATTAAATTATTCAACGGGAGCGGTAACACAAGGTTAACATTCTATGTATGAAAATTATATTAAATATCTTACGAGCAGAACTTCGCCAAAATGCAGATGAAAAAGCACGCTTGAGCGGCGAACGTTTTTTTAAAGAAACAGTTAAAATGTACGGCATGAAATCATCTGTTAGCAGCAGAATCAGCCGTGAACATTATAAGAATGTAAAACACCTTGGCAAACAAGCAATTTTCACGCTGTGTGAAGATTTATGGCAATCAGGGTATATGGAAGAATCTTTTGTAGCTTGTAACTGGTCGTATAATGTCCATAAACAATTTTTACTGAAAGATTTTAAGACTTTCGAAGGCTGGGTAAACAAATACATTAATAACTGGGCATCGTGTGATACCTTTTGCAATCACACTGTTGGAACAATCGTTGAAATGTATCCTGAACTACTTCAAGAACTTAAAAAATGGGCACATTCCGACAATCGCTGGGTTAAAAGAGCTGCAACTGTCTCACTTATTGTTCCAGGCAAAAAAGGCCTGTTTCTGAAAGATATTTTTGAGATTGCTGAAATTATGCTTCACGACAAAGACGACATGGTGCAAAAAGGTTATGGCTGGATGCTAAAAGTTGCTGCCAATAAACACGAGAATGAAGTTTTTGATTTTGTATACAGAAACAAAGCAACCATGCCCCGCACGGCCCTTCGTTATGCGATTGAAAAAATGCCTGTAGAAATGCGGAAAAAAGCCATGGAGAAATAGGCTTATAAACACAGTTTTTCCGCGACTTTCAAATCCGTAGGAAAAGTAAGAAGACCTGTCAATTCTGATAAACTGACATAGCGAAATGACTGAGCCCCATTAATCATTTCAGGAAAATCAAAGGCTTTGTCGGATATTTTAAAATTCAGAGGAGGCAGGAATCTGGCCAAATAATAGATGCATACAACCTGTGAGTTTTCCTTAAAAAAGCCGGGTTGAAAATAATCGGTCGTATAAAAATGACTTAGTATCTCAATTTCCTGCTGCATTTCTTCCCTTATTTCCCGTCGAAGACAATCCATGGGGCCCTCACCAAACTCTAATCCCCCACCCGGAAACTTTGTCATGGCGGTATCCAGCTGGAATTCGTCGGTAATTAAAATTTCGTTCTTATCATTTAAAAACAGACCGTAAACCCGAAGGAATATAGTAGAAGTCATATTTGAGAAGAAATTAGCGACATCATTTCATCCATTTGGGAGGGTTCAAACCACTGATACTCATCATCAGCCCGAAACCATGTCAATTGCCTTTTAGCGTACTTGCGGGTACTCGTTTTAATTTTTTCAATGGCACCGTCCAACGTATCCAGTCCTTCCAGATAATGAAAAAGTTCTTTGTACCCAACCGTATTCAATGCATTAAGATGTCTGAATGGCAATAAGCACCGGGCTTCTTCCTCAAAACCGGCAGCCATCATATGATCCACCCGCTGGTTGATACGAGAATATAAAATATCCCGAGGCAAATTAAGCGCCAGTTTAAGCACTCTAAAAGGGCGATTAGATGCAGACTGACTATGAATTTCTGCCAAATTTTTACCCGTCATTAAATTCATTTCCACAGCTCTTAACAAACGGTTTTTGTTGTTCTTGTCTATTTTTGAAAATGCCACAGGGTCCATTTTCTCCAATTTGCAACGGAGAAAGTCAAGACCTCCTTTTTCTGTATCTAACATCAATTGTTTTCTCAAAGCAGGATCCATGTCTGGCATTTCGGCTATTCCATGACAAACGGCATTAATATACAAACCCGATCCTCCGGTTAAAATAATCACGGGACTATCAATAATATTATCAGAAAAAAGTTTTTGAACATTCTGTTCGTATTGACTCACGTTATAATAATCGCTTATAGAAAGATGTCCTATGAAATAATGTTTAACCCTGCTCAACTCTTCTTCGGAAGGAGGAGCCGTTCCAATTTTAAGTTCTTTGTAAAACTGTCGCGAGTCGGCTGAAATTATTGGACAATGTAAATTCTCTGCAAGTTGTACTGACAGGGCTGTTTTACCAACAGCAGTAGGTCCGGCAACTACAACCAGCAAAGGTTTCATGAGACTTATTCGTCATCGTCATCCAGAGAGTCGTCAATATCACCCTCGGGTTCGTCGATGTCATCCTCATCGTCAAAGTCATCTTTCCCATCATCCTTCACATCTTCTTCTTCCTCCTCATCGGGTTCTATATCCTGATCTTCGGGAGTAAAACCAAAGTCAATTTCTTTATCAAATGGTTCTTCTGTGGCAAAATCGTCGTCGAATACATCAATCACCGGTTTTTTCGGTTTTTTGATCGTTTCTTCTTCTTCATCTTCAAGATCAAATAATGAATCGTTTTTACCACTATCGAACTGGGGAGGTATTTCTCCCGTAAAAGCAGTACAAATGGGATAAAACATATTGGTTGTTTCCATTTTTGTCTCCATGAGTTCAATTTTGAAACAACGATTATTAATCAGATCGTAGCAATATTGAAATTTCTGATGAGCATCTTTAACAAAAGACTTCATTATGGTTTTGTCCATCAACAAAACCTCTTTTTCTGTTTTACCTTTTTTCAGGAGTGCAATTTCCTGTTTACTTTGCCAACTGTGATTACAGACATGAAAAATAGCCAGATGACTGGTATCATACTCCAGTTCATCTTGAATAAATTCGTGAAAATCATAAAAGGTTTGATTTTCCTGAATTTCTACTTCCATAGAAAATTTCGAGTACCTGTCTGAAATAAATTTGAATCGGTAGACCATTTCTAACAAACTTTACAAGTTACATAAAAAATCAATTGTATCGATATTATCAGCGTATTCGTTCAGTGAAGGCTTCTGAGCAAGACCGGGAAGAATGGTTCCTTTCACACTATTACTTTTACTCACAATACATTGCAATTGACTATCCATTTTTTTTAATTCGGCTGCTAATATACAAATATCTGAAAAATGCTCATAAAAAATAACAGAAAGTGGTGAGGAAATTTGATTATCTTCTTTCATCATAAAGAAACCACTGTCAATAAAGGAAATACGATTTAAATAAAATACAGACTGATGATAGTCGTAATTGTTGGCCCACTTATTATGCATATACAATTTTTCCCATGGCTTAAGGACATCAATAAAGTGGTCGAAAACATAACCTTCGGGCGCATATATTTTTGAAACACTGCGACACCCCAATCCAAAATACGTAAATATATCCAGACCCAAGGCTTCCAGTTCAGCATCCGATTCCTCTCCTGTCAGTATAGCAACAGACGATCGACTCCGACGTATTATGTGGGGATATTTCGAGAAATAATAATCAAAATACCGGGACGAATCGGAACTTCCTGTAGCGATAACAGCATCATAACCAGCTATAATAGTATCAGTAAAACGAATTCGGCTGGTAAATTCTGACTCAATAACACAGACTAAGTCAGCAATAAAAACAGGAAGTTCTTTGTCTTTAGATGATGGTTTGATTAAAATGTTGTTACCGGTGACGAGCACTGAAATAAAATCATGCATCCCCACCAATGGAACATTTCCCGCCATGATAACAGCAACTGTTTTAGGCTCCTTTTCTAGAATGGAATACTTTCTAAGCCACTGATGAAGACTATCGGCACTTAATAACACTCCCCATTGCTGGATAGCAAATTCAATATTATCTGAAGTAAACCATGCATTTGTATGCCTGTAATTTTCAATCAGAACATTGAATTTCTCAACGTGTACTTCATAACCGGTTACCGTTTTATTTTCTGAATATTCTCTGAAAAAACGGCCAAGTTCAATAAAAGCAGCAATCCTCCGGCTTAAATCCATTGATTAGAAACGAAAACTATCGAAAGTATTCATTAATGAAGGACTGAAAATACTGAAAATGGCGAAAAAATACAACACAATAAAAATAATATACAAAGAGGAAAGAATCAGACCAATGATCGCACAAACTTTTCCTGCTTTTAAATTCTGGTAGGAGCCTTTTGAATACTTATTAGGATCCTGCTGATAAAGTTTATTTGCCGATGAAGATAATATGAGGGCAATAATTGATAAAATTAGTCCAATAACCCCATAACACCAACAGGTAACGATAGAGATAATTCCCAATACTAGTACTGCCGTTGAATTGGGTATTGCATCCTGTACCATGTAAGGTTGACTTGGCTGTTGTACGGGTTGATTTCCGAACTGATTTGAATCTTGCTGATAATTAGTCTGTTCCATATTAAATTATTTGTTTAATGACAAAATTAAGAAATATTATTGATGCTGTAAAAATAAATGAAATTTTAAGAATGAGCGCACCTTTCTTAAATTTTAAAAATAAATGTGCGATAAGAAATCCCATCATAAAAATAGTGGGCAATAATGCGGGGTACATAAGTATGCTTTCCCATACATTTCCTTTCAATAATTCGACGAAAGCTCTTTGCATACCACAGCCGGGACATTCCACGCCAAAGTACTTTTTGTAAAAACAAGCGCCCTGATGACTCTCCAGCCAATGCACCAAATCGTCCCAAAACAGCATCATACTCATTTTACAAAAATAAAAAAAAGGACTGTATAAACAGTCCTCTTTTAATATTAGCCCAAAATTTTTAGTAAAGGAAACTCAGCATAATCCCGGCTGCTACAGCACTTCCGATAACACCAGCTACGTTTGGACCCATCGCATGCATGAGCAAGTGATTGGTTTTGTCGTACTCCAGACCGATCATTTGAGACACACGGGCACTGTCAGGCACAGCCGAAACGCCAGCATTTCCAATCAGTGGATTGATTTTGTTTCCGGGTTTTAAAAGGAGGTTGAAAATTTTCACAAAAAGAACTCCACCTGTAGTAGCTACAACAAATGACACAGCTCCTAAGGCAAAAATCCCTATAGACTCTACTTTAAGAAAAACATCAGCTTGGGTAGATGCGCCTACTGTTAATCCTATCAGTATCGTCACGATATCAATCAGAGGACCTGATGCAGTAACAGCTAAACGTTTAGTAACGCCACTCTCTTTCAATAGATTTCCAAAGAACAGCATTCCTAACAATGGCAAACCACTGGGAACGATAAAGCAGGTAAGAAGTAAGCCTAAAATTGGAAAGAGAATTTTTTCAGTTTTGCCCACAGCTCTGGGAGGTTTCATGCGAATTAATCTTTCCTTTTTAGTCGTAAGTAAACGCATAATGGGAGGTTGAATAACAGGAACCAACGCCATATACGAATATGCAGAAATAGCAATAGCACCCATTAAATGCGGAGCTAACTTAGAAGAAAGGAAAATAGCCGTAGGACCATCTGCACCTCCGATGATTCCTATAGCTCCTGCTTCAGCAGCTGAAAAACCTATATAATTAGCAGCAATATAGGCTCCAAAAATCCCAATTTGTGCAGCTGCACCAATCAGCATTAATTTTGGATTAGAAAGTAAAGAAGAGAAATCGGTCATGGCTCCAATACCCAAGAAAATCAAGGGAGGATAAACCCCTTGAATAACACCAAAGTACAGATAGTTTAGCACACTCCCGCTTTGATATATCCCGATTTTCAAGTTCAGGGGATCCGTTATTAGTGTATGAGTAGAATTAAAAAATGGAATATTACCGATGATAATACCAAAACCTATCGGAATAAGAAGAAGGGGTTCGTAATCCTTGGCAATGGCAAGATAAATAAATATCAAACCAATGACAATCATTGTAAAATGTCCCCAGGTGAAATTTGCAAATGAAGTATAACCGAAAAACTCGGTCATTTGCTGCAGAATAAAATCAAAAAAGCCTACTTGTTCCATAATCCTAAATTTATTCGATTACGATAAGCACATCGCCTTGCATTACGCTGTCGCCTTTATGAAATCTGATTTCTGTAATTTTACCCGCCTTATCTGATTCGATGTTGTTTTCCATTTTCATGGCTTCTAATACAAGCATTTTTTGACCTACTGTAACAGGATCACCTACCCTCACCATAAGTTCCAGTATTACGCCCGGAAGCGGAGAAAGCACATTATGTCCGCCGGAAGATGCCTTTGGTAAAACTACCGTATTCTCTTTTGGAGTGTCGGTTGATGGAACAGAAGCGGGACGTACTAATTTGGGTGTTTTTACAGGTTGAATATCTTTGTCTACTTCAACTTTATAAACTGAACCATTGACATCTACTTCGGCCAGATTACCTTCTACCGAAAGAATATTTACTTCGTATTTGTTTCCGTTAATGGTAAATTTAAAATTCTTCATAGTATTAGTTTTTTCTTGAAATTACCGGCCATTGCCGCATTGAATAAATTTTTGAACTCCAGGGAGAATATGTCCTGGATACTTTATTGATGGTAAGCTTCATACTTTCAATATCATGAAGCTGGGAGGAATAGAGATACAACCCCAAAGCAATGGCGGCATTTAATTCGCCCGACGACTGTTCCTCTATCACTTGAGCTTCCTCGTGTTTCCCTTCTTTAATCAATGATCTTCGCTTAAAATCATTGGTAAAGAATTTCGATACAAATTTGAATGAAAAGTAAAGAATAGCCAGCGCAGTAAAAACAACAGAAGTGGCAATAATTGTCATTCCGAGTCCAGTGGGATCTTGTCTTAAAAACTCTTCAGCAGCACCCGTTTTTACAGGAACTGTGGTTTGGAGTAAAACGATTAAAGTATTCATCATAATTCAAAAATTACAAGGGTAAATTTGAATGTTTCTTAGGCGGATTCTGCACCTTTTTCGTTTGAAGTGATTGCAGTGCTCTGATGACTCTGAATCGAGTATTTCTGGGTTCAATCACATCATCAATATAGCCAAATTTTGCTGCAATATATGGGTTAGCAAATTTTTCGCGATATTCATTTTCTTTTTCTGAAATGAATTTTGCTCTTTCGGCATCGTCTTTAATATCACTAATCTCTTTACTCTGCAGAACTTCAATAGCACCTTTGGGTCCCATAACTGCAATCTCAGCCATTGGCCATGCATAATTAATGTCTCCACGTAAATGTTTGGATGACATTACATCATATGCTCCACCATAGGCTTTCCTAAGAATTACAGTTACTTTAGGTACTGTTGCTTCACCATATGCGTAGAGTAATTTTGCGCCATGAATAATAATTCCGCCATATTCCTGACCCGTACCGGGCAAGAAACCTGGAACATCAACCAAAGTCACAACAGGAATATTAAATGCATCACAAAATCTTACAAAACGAGCAGCTTTGCGCGAGGCATTAATATCAAGTACCCCAGCCAGATAGCTGGGCTGATTGGCTACAATGCCTGCCGACATCCCATTAAAGCGAGCAAAACCAGTCACGATATTTGGAGCATAATCACGTTGAACTTCCATAAATTCATGATAATCCACAATCGTGTGAATTACATCCTTGATATTATAAGGTTTGTTGGCATTTTCAGGAATAATTTCATTCAGCAAATCATCAAGTCTGTCAATTGGATCATCGCAGAATGCCAGCGGTGTTTCTTCCAAATTATTCTGTGGCAAAAAGCTCATCAGTTTTCTAATCAAACTTATACCTTCTTGTTCGTCTTCCGAAACAAAGTGAGCCACTCCCGACTTTGAAGCATGAACCATGGGTCCGCCTAATTGTTCTGCCGTGACTTCTTCGTTGGTTACTGTTTTCACCACTTTAGGTCCTGTGACAAACATGTAACTTGTATTCTTTGACATCACAACAAAGTCAGTCAATGCAGGAGAATA
>PHDH01000119.1 GCA_002840935.1 Bacteroidetes bacterium HGW-Bacteroidetes-21
TAATAGAGATCGTCGTCGGCAAGTCGGAAAAAGCGGTTTAATACTGTAGCGATTCCCTTCCATTGGTCTAACCGTAAATTGTCGATGAGTATTACAAAAGCCTTTTTGTGCGTGTCGAGCAGGGGATAGACTTTCTGTTTGAAAATATTTGGCGACATTAAGGGTCTGTCGTTGTTTCCTGCGGTAAACCAGCTTTGATAGTTGCGTTTAATAAATTTAGCAAAACCGAGATTGGCTTCACTTTTTTGTTGAAGGAGTATTTCGTCGATATTGGGATCTTGACTTTGTTCCAGTTCCAGTTCCCAATAAACCATGCGACGGTATACTTCTTTCCAGTCGTCGTAACCCGAAGCCATAGAAATATCCTGTCCCAGTCGGTTAAAGGACTGCTGATAGGAGAGGGTGGTTTTTTCGCTAACCAGCCGGTTTTGTTCTGTATTTTTCTTTATAACGAGCAATATCTGGTTAGGATTCACCGGTTTGATAAGGTAGTCGGCAATCTTCGACCCAATAGCCATATCCATAATATTCTCTTCCTCACTTTTTGTAACCATAACCACGGGAATGTGTGGTTTGTGTTCTTTGAGTTTCTGCAAGGTTTCAAGACCGGTCATGCCGGGCATGTTTTCGTCCAGGAGTATAATGTCGTAGTCGTTGTCCCTGTTCATTTCAATGGCTTCGTGACCATTGTTGATAGAGCTGACAGTATAGCCTTTTTCCCGCAGGAATAAAAGGTAGGGGCTTAACAATTCGATTTCGTCATCGACCCAAAGAATATGAATATTTTTCATGTAAACCCTTACTTTTTCTGATATTTCTTATCGAAAAACTTAATGTATGTCTCGTAGTCTTTTGTTTTTCCTACTTCATTATAAATACTTTCAGAAATGAAGAAGTATTTAAGTTGTTTTTCGTCTGTTTTGCGGGTAATGATTTCTTTATGTTTGACCATCGATTTATAATAGCGGTTGGCTTCTTTCCTGCCCGGGAAACTGCGTACTGTAAGCATGGCAAAAGTGTCGTCGATGCGCGTGTTCTGAACATCAAAATCAAACATAATGAAGAATTCGGTGTTGAAGGTAAAGAGGTTAAAGCGAAGCTGGTCTATGTTGACAACTTTGTGCGGGTAGATAATGACAAGATAATGTGTTTCGTTGTCGTTGGGTTTAAAGAGCTCTTCTTCGGGATTTGTTTCAGGTGTTATTTGAGCAGTATCTTTTGGGTTTTGAGTATTGTTTTGCGTTAATACATTGGTGTTGTTTTCGCCTGGCAGGGTGCGGGAGGCAAGATAAGAATAGTCGTTTTTTTCGAGCAAAGCCAGGATGCTTTCTGCTTGTGTTTTTTCGTCGGTCCCCGGAAATTTCTCGATGACGAGACGGAGGTCGGTTTTCATTTCAGGTAATTTGCCCATACCACCATACGAAAGCGCTCTTAAAAGCGTAAATTTAGGCATGACAGGGTTGTTTTGCAGGAGCGAATCTGCTTTGACAAAATTTGTAAATACACTGTTGAACCGGTTGCGGTTGAACGACATGTAGGCTTGTTCGTACAATTCGTTTATTGCAGTCTGCTTTTCTTCCAGTTCTTTAATGTAATTGGGATTAGAAAGCATAAAAGCATAGTTGCTGTTTGGATAATTCTGAATAATTTTTTGTTTATATAACTCAGCTTTCTCTTTATTCTCGATGAAAATGTTCAGACGATATAAGTCGTACCACGAAATCAACTGATAATCCGTTTTAGGGTAACGGTTATTGAGGCTTTCAAAAGATTCAATAGAATGGTTATAGTTTCTGAACTGATTCATGTATATCTCGCCAGCATTAAACAAAGCCTCTTCAATGTTTTTGTTGGATACTTCCATCAGACTATCGGTCAGAGGTAGATCCTGCAGATAATACTCCCGACTTTTTTTATTCATGATAGGATTTTTGGCGGAGTCGATAGCGGCCAGTTCATCTTCTTCCGACATTGTTATAATGACCATTTTATTCTTACGTCTCCAGTTATCTTCCAGCTTTCTGTTGCCCCATTTACGGCGGAATTCGCCCATACCATAACTGATGGAACTGGGGTTGTAAAAATACCATTTGCCAGCCGTTTGTGTTGTCTGTTGATTTTGCTGGTTTTGCATGTAAATAAGTGAATTCGCCTGCTGTAGCTGTTCTTCCTGTTTTTGACGTTCTTCTTCAGCAACGATGTCTGCTATAATTTTATCGATAATTTTATACCGGTCGCGATCTGGCATTTGGGCTATACGCTGGAGACTGTCTTCGCGCATTATGGTAATCAGATTATTGGCAAGATCTGTGAGATTGCGTGCTTTGTTTGATAATTCCTGATATCCTGGATATTGAGCATCGAGGAAAGAAAGGCAACTGTCGTAATAATTTTGAGCCGGAAGATACATTTGTTTATCGTAGAAAATATTTCCAAGTTCGAGATATGATAAGGCTTTTTGCTGAGTATTATTTAAACTGGTGCTGGTCGATTGCTGATAACAATAAATGGCGTCCTTTTCGTTTCTTTCTTTTTGGTGAATTTTTCCCAGTGCATAATAAATCTGATCTTTATAGTCGATGTTCTTGTCATCCTTTAGCATCTTGTTGAGTTGCTTTTTGGCCTGCGTGGTATTAACGCCCTGATCGACACTGGTAGCGCGGTTGATTTGTGCGTTGAAAATCATATCGTAGGCGGCACCTAATTTAATGACACTGGTGTAAAGAGATGCTGCCTTGGGAAAATTATTCATTTGTTGATACAACTGAGCCAGAATATAAGTGTATCGCGATTTCTCTTTTTTCTTCTTCGAAAATTTTACGGCTTTTTCGAGCCAGGGTATGGCGTCGTTATACTTTTTCTGATTAATATATACATCGGCAAAAGATGTGGCCAGATCTTTTCGCAGTTTGCGGGGGAATTCTTTTTCTCCGTCAATGGTTTGAAGTAAGGCTAGGGCATCGTTATATTTCTTTAACTGAGTATAAGTTCGGGCAATCCAAATGCTGGCTTCGTAGCGACTGGGTTCGTTAGAAAATTCTTTGATGATATACTCGAAGGCCGATTCTGCGCCGTACCAATCGTTTTGATAAAAGAGTGATTTGCCAAGCAATAGCCAGCTGTCGTCGACCCAACGGCAATACTCTTTCTGATTGAAAAAGTCCCTTTGCTTCTGCGTCATAGTGCCGCCTTTCCGTTTGGGCTTTGCTGTAATGGAGTGCTTTTTAATGACTTTGGACGCTTTTTTCTTGGCTGTTTCCATTTCGGAACTGACAGCTTGCGAGGTCAGTTTAACGGTTATGGGAAATACAGGCAGTATCCTGTTAAAATCGTCAACATGCGAAAAACCTATCTTTTTATTAGCTACTTTCATGGCTTCGCGACCATTGAAAAAGGCGTTGTAGTGGGCTGTGAGATTATGGTAAGAACGACTGACAGCAGTATTCTTTTTTGTTGAACAGGAAGTAGTAGTTAGGACAAAAGACAAGATGCCTATCCATACAATTATTCGGGAGCGATATGTAGATTTATAACGGATCAAATTCAATTTTGTTTATTAACTGTTTTTTTGCAAAAATATTATTTTTTGATCAGAAACTCTGTTGTTTTTAATGAAATATTATACAATCTTCTATATGTCAGGCATGATGGCAAAAACCTAATGTGGAAACATCTGTATAATTTTATGATACAAAATATCCGCATGGCGAATCATCGAATTATTCGACTGACCTGCAATATGCGGTGTGAGTATCACATTGGGTTTCTCCAACAGTTTATTCCACACAGGATTTCCCTCAACGTTAGTAAGTTTATTAAACGTCTTGTCTTCAAACTCATTGACATCGAGACAAGCGCCGACAACTTTACCCGACTCAAGTGCCAGAAGTAAATCGCTTGTTTTAACGACTTCTCCACGGCTGGTATTGATCAGGTAGATGTTCTTTCTGAATTTTTCGAAAAATTCAGTGTTGGCCATAAACCGGGTTATTTTTGTGAGTGGGATATGAAAACTTACAATATCACACAAATCATAAAGATTGGCCATCGTTGATTCGAGAACGTATTTGTCAGTATAGTCGTGTTTAAATTTATCATAGGTCAACACTTTTACGCCCATACCATGCAGCTTTCGGGCAAAGGCCGATCCTGTGTTCCCGTATCCAATAATGCCTACGGTCATGTTCATTAGCTCTGTGGGAGAGTTGCCTTTGCGATCCCATTTGCCTTCGCGTATTTCTTTTCCTGCCCGGTGAATGTTGTGTAACAGGGTGAGTATCATTCCTAAAGCATGTTCTCCAACAGGCTCGCTGTTACCTTCGGGCGAATTAATACAGGCTATACCTTTTTTCTGTGCACGAGCCACATCAATGTTTTCCATCCCCGATCCGGCGCGGGCAATGAACATAAGTTTTTTTGCTGTTGTCAGAAAATGATCGTCAACCGTAAACCGGCTTCGGATGATTAGGCCTTCGTATGAAGGGATGATAGCGATGGCATCCTGATATGTCAGGTTATATTTTTCGTGACATTCAAAACCTGCAATGGTCAACTGATTGACGAGCGAAGGGTGAACGGAATCTACCAATAATATTTTCATAGTTTAAACAGCTGGACGATCAAAAAAAGGACTTTTACTGGTGGCTGACAATGGAATGCCAAAGGCGACTTTGATCCCTTTAGGAAACAAATTCAGTTTTAGGGCTGCTTGTCCCGCCGAAAACATAACCCGGTTGTCGATGTGGTGCGCAGCTGCAACAGAACAAGCGGAACCGACGGCGATACCAAGATCATGCGTATTGTATATGCAGGGCGTATTGGGATACTTTTCTTTGGCAGCGCAATTGTCGAAACCACACATCCCGCAGTGTTTTAGTCCCTGCGTTTTAATGTAGGTGCCCAGAAAGACGATCACATGGGCGTTGCGAATATTCCCTGCATCACGGCGGAAAAATGCCATACCGGTTTCGTCCGCAATGGATTCCATTTCTTTGGCAATCAACTCCAGTGTTTCTCCATCGGCCAGAATAATTTCCAGATTATCGTTGCCACGGGCTTTGGGGGCTGTGCGTGCCGAAACAGCCATAAGTTGAGCCACCTCCAGCACAACGTCTTTATTGAATTCTTTCTCGTTTCGTAGCGTCATATTACAAACTTTTTACAAAGATAGAAATTTGTTTGCACTAAGGAAAGAAGAAAGGGATATGATAATGGCAAAGACATTTATTTAACTCTTAGGCTTGTTTCTTCATTTTTGTTTATCCTCTTTTTTATTTTGTTTTCTTGTAACAAAAGTTTAATTTTGGAGAAGCTTACAGGAGAACTGAACATATTTGACTTGCGAAGGTAGAATATGTACGGTTTATTGGAGTTATAAACGAGTTACCATTCATTTAATAGATAATTACATGAAAATATTTCTGATTTTGATTTATCTAATACCAATTGTGGCTATATCTCAAAATATAAGTGTTTTGACTACGAAGACCAATGTTTTGTATATTAGAATAAATAACCCTGTTAAAATATTTCTCTGTAATTTCCCATGTGACAAAGTAACCCTAATCTGTGAAAATACTGGAGTAGAAGTATCAGGAGAGAACTGTGACTATAAAATCAAGCCATCCTTTATTGGCACCATAAAGTTTAAAGTAGTTAACAAGTATGACTCAACAATTATTGATACTTTTTCACTTAAATCTGTTCAGACTCCCGACCCAGTATTTAAATTTCATTTAAGTGGACATGCTGATTTAAAAATGGATTATATTATTGCTGAGAATCCTGTTTGGGACAATCTTGGAATAGAATATAAAATCACAAAATTTGAATTGCTTGCCAAACGTGACACCACAGTGCTCTTTGATGAAATTAATGAAGGCTCTTCGTATTCAAAACATCTTATTCAGAGAATTGGGGAATTAAAAAAGCAAGACAAACTATATATTCTACATGTATGGCTTGAAATTGAAGGTAAATTGATTGGATATCCAGGCAATACTTATCATATGTTTTTTTAAATAAACGAATGGTAACAGCAAACAAACGCAACTGCATGAATAAGTTACACCTTGACAAAAAAGGTATATATTTGCAGTATGCGTCTGTTTGCGACACGTTATATCCAAGTGAAAAGTAATTATGAGAGTCTCTAAAGATGAATTGAAATGATTACAACGTACAGTCATATAATATTAAAAATACTATTAAGTACGATCTTAGTTATTTTGTTCGAATGTAATGTTACATCTCAGGAAATCGGAACTTGTAAAATTGAACACAAAGATATGAAAGTCTCAAAGATTCGATTTTCACTTACATTTTCGAAGATAAATTACCCTTTTTGTGTTTGGCAACTGTATGGTAATGAACGTATTGGGCTGATTGGTTCTTATTTAGAAATCTTAACATTCAAACCTAAAAAACGTGATATTTTATTTTTAGGAATTGATAATACTGCTTATTATGCAAAAAATGATCGGTATTTATTTAACATATTTACTCCAAATATTAAATATAGATATTGGTATGAATCATGTCATCCTTATATTGTAGCTGATTTATTTTTTGCTGTTGGTCCAACTTTAATAAATCGTAAAGAAGAACCAACAAACAAAGGTGTTAATTTTTCTATTGATTTAGAAATATTATATCGTAAGAGAATAGGGATTTATTCAAAGTATTCATACCTCATTATGGAGAATAATGTTAATAATGTAAATTTTAAAAACGAAAAAAATGCAAGCTTACTAGATTTGGGTATCGTTTTGTATTTTATTCGATAAAAACTCAATCATTAGACAATATCAATCCTACACTCATCGTAGTCCCGATAGATATAGGAAGCAACTACGATGTCATATTAAAACTTGAAAAGCTTCAAGTAATCCTCCCTCTCCCCATTGCATTAAAACATCCTTGCATATTTTTGTTCTTACTTCTTTTTTATTTTGTTTTTTTGTAACAAAGGTTTAATTTTGGAGAAGCTTACATGAGAACTGTACATTTTTTGCTAGCAGAGCAGGAATATTTACGTTTTTCGTAGGTTGTATTTTGCATTTTTAAAATATAATTTAAATTATCTTTGTATGAAACTAGGTCAACACATGTCTGAATTAGAGTCAAAGAATAATTTATACAAACAAATTTCTGAATTATTAAACCAAGCTAGAAAAAGTGTATTACAATCGGTAAATACAACTATCACTAAAACTTATTATGAAATAGGGAAACTTATTGTAGAAGAAGAACAAAATGGAAGTGTCAGAGCTGAGTATGGCAAGAAACTAATAGAAAGCATATCAAATAAATTGTCTGAAGAGTTTGGAAAAGGGTTTTCTCAAAGAAATCTCGAACAAATGAGACAATTTTACTTAACGTACTCAAAAACGCAAACAGTGTCTGCGGAATTCAGATTAAGTTGGTCTCACTACTTAAAATTAATGCGAATAGAGAATACTGAAGAAAGAAAGTTTTATGAAATAGAAGCAATCGATAATAATTGGAGTTTAAGAGAATTACAAAGACAATTTGATTCAGCACTTTACGAAAGATTAGTATTAAGTCGAGATAAAGATTCTGTAAAAAAGCTATCAGAAAAAGGATTAGTAATCGAAAAGCCTCATGATTCAATAAAAGACCCTTATATTTTAGAGTTCTTAGGCCTACCTGAAGAAAAGAAATACTCAGAAACAGAGATTGAGAAAAAACTAATAGATAAACTAGAACAATTCCTACTTGAACTAGGGAAAGGATATGCTTTTGTCGGTAGACAGGTTAGATTTACATTTGAAGAAAAACATTTTAGAGTTGACTTAGTGTTTTATAATCGAATTTTACAATGCTTTGTGCTTATTGATTTAAAAATTGGTGAAATAACACACCAAGATATTGGTCAAATGCAGATGTATGTAAATTACTATGATAGATTTGTAAAACTTGAAAATGAAAATAAAACAATTGGAATAATATTGTGTAAAGACAAAAACGACACTCTTGTAGAAATAACGCTTCCTGAAGATAATGAACAAATTTTTGCAAGTAAATATCAAACTATTTTACCTAGCAAGAAAGAATTAAAAGAATTAATAGACAATAAACGACAAAAAACTAGCAAAGGCAAAATCTCATAAAAACCCATACTCATCGTAGTCCCAATAGCTATCAGGAGCAATTAAGATGTGATATTAAAATAAAAGTTCCAACTAATCCTCATCTCTACCTACTGCCTTAAAACTGTCTTTGCATATTTTTGTTTCCCCGCTTTTTTATTTTGTTTTCTTGTAACAAAGGTTTATTTTTGGAGAAGCTTACATGAGACCTGAACATGTCTGATTAGCGGAGTAGGAATATGTACGGTTTATAGGCGTTATAAACGATTTAGGGCACATAATATGAAACTAAAAAAAGACTTCTTAGCAATACTAATTATTGCAAATTTCTTTACTTACTTATCATGTGAAAATAGTAATCTTGAAGACAAAGTTGAAAATGACGATTATTTGTCATTAAATGCTGATATAGACATATTATCCAATAGATTTCTCATGCAAAATGACTCAATTGTAGAGGCAATAAATCGAGAAATTGATAATATTAGTAACATTAAAATAAAAGAAAATCTGACAAAAAATATAAGAAATTATGTTGAGAATTATCAGGAAATAAAGATATTTCTTACAGATTTGATAATTGCATTTAATCGTTTTACAGAAGAAGACCACTTATTGATATTGGATTCCTTAAACAAGAATTCAAAGTATGAAAAGAATGTGGCATCGATTTTTTTTCTTTATGAATTTGGTTCTGGTGACACAGTTAATGCTAAGTTATTGAGATATAAATTGATTTCGTATAATAATAAAACAAATGATTTTATTAATGATTCGATATTCTTTAAAAATGGGGTCTTCAATGACCCTTTTATTTCATTTATTAATACAGATGATAATCCCTGTGAAGAAAATTTAGATCCACATTTGAAATATTGGGAAACTTTTAGATTTCAGAGTGTTTCTGAAAATTATGCAAAATTTGAACTTAAACTTACTTACAGAGATGTTTTATTGCTGACTAATAGCGTATTAAAGCTATATTTGACCAAAACTAGATTATTAATTACGTGCCCTAACAAATGCTTAGCATTATGCAAAAATTAGTTTTAGTTGATTGAAAAAGTTGACGTAATTCGCAAAACGCTATCAGCGATAATGTTATGCGTGAGTATAAAAAGACAGAGAAATGACCAGAGAGTTGACAGATAAAGACCGAAAAGTTTTAAAATATGAAAAGCGCATTGGATATGTATTTAGCGGACTTATAATTTGTTTTGGCGGGCTTTTCAACCTGCTTTACTTTGTATTAAATGAAACTGGACAGAATTATTTAATGGTAAGTCTTATTGACCTTGGAATATTGCTTTTAGCATATTTCGTTTGTAACAGGATTAATCTCAAAGTAAACCGTGACTTGAAAGATAATTTAAAAGAACTTCTAAAAAGAAAAGTTGACAAGACAATTGAGGAAAAATCTTATGAAGCGGGAAGTGGAGCATTATATATACCAATTTTAGGAGATTTATTTCCGAAATTGTGGGGACAGAAAATGAGAGAAACAAGGAAATACTATGTTTTTACAAGTGACACCAAATACGAGGTTGATAAAGATGTTTATGATGAATTAAAAAAAGGCACTGATTTTTATATTCACTTTGCTAAACATAGTGAGACAGCATTATACTTTTCGAAGGATGAATAAATACCAGTTAATAACTAGCAGTATATTTTATTGCCATGAGAGTTCTGAAATCAACGTCAGTGGATCACTTAAAGCTTTGTATAGGGCGGACAATGAAATGATCCGAAATCGGCAACAAATATTGTCAAAACATTATGCTTTATATTAGAATGAGGACTCTGATTTTATTTATATTGGCATTATTGCTTCTTAATAGTTGTACTAATTCACGCAGTGATATCGGTTTATACAAGAACCTATTTAAGGGAAATTCAACATTATCTGCAAATTTTAATCTTAGGTTAGATTATGATAATCAATTTGATATTATACAGCAACAGGTTAACATAAATCTTTGCAATGGTATATATCCAATAAATGTAAGTCTTAAAATAAATGAAAAGCAAATAGAGACATTACTTCTTTATAAAAGATTTTGTGAAAATGATACTAATGTTTCTGAATTACCTTGTACTATTGTCAGATCTATCGATTTAATGATTACCGCAAAAAATGAGATATTAGTTAATGGATTTAAATATAATTCAGATAGTTTAAACTTTAATCTTAAAGAAGAGCTTAAAAAGTTATATCCAGTATCTGTTCACTTTGCAGCATTCAAGGTAAAGTGGGATAAGCAATCCTCATATAAAGTAAGAGAGAGATTGTTTGAATTATGTATGACTACATATCAGGAATTTATGTCTATTAAATCAGAGGAATTGTTTAATAAATCAATAGAGAAATTATCTCAAGATGAATTTGAATCACTGATAAGAGATTTTAGATTTGCATTTTATATACAAAATGATTCTAGTGCATTTATTTTGCCTTCACCACCCCACTCATCGTAGTCCCGATGCTTCGGGAGTAACTACGATGCTTTATAAAAAAAAAGCTCCAAGTAATCCTCTCTCTCCCCATTGCCTTAAAACTGTCTTTGCATATTTTTGTTTTCCCGCTTTTTTATTTTGTTTTCTTGTAACAAAGGTTTATTTTTGGAGAGTATAAATGAGAACTGAACATATTTGACTCGCTGAGGTAGAATATGTACGGTTTATTGGCGTTATAAACGAGTTACCATTCATTTTAAAAATATGAAACTGATATTATACATAATATTATTCAGTATAACATTTAATGTCCTTGCTCAAAAATGGCCTAAAGAACAAATTATTGAAACGGATTCTTCTACAATAAAAATTATTAGAAATTCAAGTTATAAAGAATTTCGTGAAACTTATAAGTACAAAGATTCTATTAGATATATTGTTTGGTATATTGATGATACAACCCAAATTCATTCTGAAAGATGGTTGCGTAAAAACTATAAGAGTTTTAATATTTCTAGAGAATATAATAAAGATGGGGCTTTAATGTATGAATGGGATCATAATAATGGAACTTGCATTGTAAATAAGACATTGTATCCATATCATTATTTGCTTGAGGAAATGAAAATAAAAGCAGATAGCCTTATCATTAACACATATGGTAAAGCGTTTTTTGATAAACATATAAAATTCGAGTTTAATTGTTTCGCATATTTCGGCCATTGGAAGACTATTAATACTGAAACTTTCTATACCCATGATTATTTAGGCTCTTGGATGGAGCCTTTAAAATCAAAACCTAATTCTTTCTTATTTAGTCGAGTCTTAAAAAGCCTGTTTTTCATTCAGAGGACATATTTTAGTTGCAAATAATATTTCAATGGCAAAA
>PHDH01000120.1 GCA_002840935.1 Bacteroidetes bacterium HGW-Bacteroidetes-21
GCAGTAGCTGTTAGCATGTCAGGATTTGCAATCGCTACGGCTTCTGCGGTTACATTACATCCGTTAATGTCAGAAACAACTACGGTGTAAGTTCCGGCGATAAGTCCGCTGAAAATATTAGAAGTCTGTGCAGTTCCACCGTTCAAGGAATAAAGATAAGCACCGGTTCCGCCATTTGCTGTGACAGTGATTTCACCGTCGTTGGCATTGTAGCAGGAAACTTGTGCTGATCCAGTGGCAGTTGCTGTAAGCATTACAGGATTTGCGATCGTTACTGCGTCTGTGGTTACATTACATCCATTGATGTCAGAAACAACTACGGTGTAAGTTCCAGCGATAAGTCCGCTGAAAACATTAGAAGTCTGAGCAGTTCCACCGTTTAAAGAATAAAGATAAGCACCGGTTCCGCCGTTGGCTGTGACAGTGATTTCTCCGTCGTTGGCATTGTAGCAAGAAACTTGTGCTGATCCAGTGGCAGTAGCTGTTAGCATAGCAGGATTTGAAATTATTACTGCAGAAGTCGTTACATTACAACCGTTGATGTCTGATACAACTATTGAATATGTTCCGGCGATAAGTCCGCTGAAAACATTAGAAGTCTGTGCAGTTCCTCCGTTCAAGGAATAAAGATAAGCGCCGGTTCCGCCGTTGGCTGTGACAGTGATTTCACCGTCGTTGGCATTGTAGCAAGAAACTTGTGCTGATCCAGTGGATGTAGCTGTAAGCATAGCAGGATTTGCAATCGTAACTGCAGAAGTCGTTACATTACATCCGTTGATGTCTGATACAACTATTGAATATGTTCCGGCGATAAGTCCGCTGAAAACATTCGAAGTCTGAGCAGTTCCTCCGTTTAAGGAATAATTGTAAGCTCCGGTTCCGCCGTTGGCTGTGACAGTAATTTCTCCGTCGTTGCCATTAAAACATGAAACCTGAGTTGAACCAGTGGCAGTTGCTGTAAGCATGGCAGGATTTGAAATCGTTACTGCAGAAGTCGTTACATTACATCCGTTGATGTCTGAAACATCTACGGTGTAAGTTCCAGCGATAAGTCCGCTGAAAACATTAGAATTCTGTGCAGTTCCTCCGTTCAAGGAATAAAGATAAGCTCCGGTTCCGCCGTTGGCTGTGACAGTAATTTCGCCATCGTTGGCATTATAGCAAGAAACTTGTGCTGAACCAGTGGCAGTTGCTGTAATTAAACCAGAAACATTTACTGTAACTGGAATACACGTAGAAACGCCACAAGAATTTTCCCAACGAACATAATATGTTGTAGTGACAATTGGAGAAGGAATTGAAATTGAACTTCCAGAACCGACTAAAACTCCACCACAATTATCAGTATACCAATTAAGTATTGTACCAGAACCTCCTGTGCTACTTAAAGTAATATTGCCATTATCTTCGGCACAAACTATAGGTCTATCTATACTAGCCGTTATTGGGGCTTCAGGCAAAGGATTAATTGTAACCGCTGTTGTCACTGACTTGGGACAACTATTGGTAACAAAGGAATATGTAATTGTATAAGTACCAACCTGACTTTCAGTCAAATTAATTTCACCATTATTTGAATTAATTACCAACCCAGCAGGACTTGAAGAAAAAACACCTCCAGTTACACCACTTTGAATAACTGATGCAAAACCTGATTGACATAAATTTGCATTATAACTTATTGTGGCCGTTCCAAAATCAAATTTCACAGGAATTGGTTCAACAAAATCACCTAAAGCAGCTGTTTCTGAATCAGAGGCTTTTGTTTTAATTATTACAGTATTAACACTTAATCCTAAACAAGGTTCTACATAACCAAACAAAGCAGTAATATTAACTGCTGCTTCAACAAATTGATAAGGAGAATAATTCTGCGAGCCAAAAGCGCCAAGTGGCATATTTTCATTTGCAAGATTTGTAATAGCAAAAGCTACAGATGAAGGAACTACTTGTTCGACATATTTATATTGTCCACTTACTAGTTTCCATAAATAAAAATGGACATTGGCATTTGAACCTCCATTACTGTATTCCATTGATAAGACAAAATCATTTAATGTTCTTCCTCCATCTGGTCCAACAGAAGAAAAACCACCAGAAGGATTTCTTACTACTTGATTCTGTAAAAATTCAAAATCAATATAGCTGGTACCGTTGGTAGATAATCTGTCTCCACCAACTATTAACCAAGTATTATTTAAATTATCGACTCCAACATGATACATTGCATTATTTATATCACTTTTGCTGGAAGCTTTTCCAGCCGACCAAGTCCAACTATTTGGATTGTCGTTAAATTTACTGCCTTGAAAAACTAAATCTGTATTACTATCATAATCATCTTTGATTACTTTCGATTTCAAAGCATCTACAGGAGTTCCATTATTATTGAAAACATAACTACCCAAATTGTTTGAATTTGGTAGCCAGTCTCCTACACCTATAACAGGATTATCTGCTTTCAAATTCCCTTCTATCTGAAATCCTCCAGAGGGCTGAATAATGGGAGCAACTTGAGCAAATATAACCTGAGTAAATATGGTAAAAAGAACTATAAGTGTCGGTAGAAATGACACATTATATACAAGAGCATTTCTCTTGCAATTAAATTTCTTTATATTTAAATTTGTTTCCATGAGGTTTTTGTTTGAGTTAAATAAACTAATTAAGTAGTAATACAAAAGATGAAAATGCAAATATTTCAGAGTTTCTATCTATCATCGACATACCATCTTTCATCTTACCAGCTGAATATGTGACATTTAAACTATACATATTATTCTTATTTAGATTAATTCAAAATTAATACAAATATGATCACATGTCAATAAAAACTAAAAATACTTATACAATATTTGACCTATACAAAGAAACATTTCACTAAATACAATTAAATAGATGACGAATAAAGATATTTATCCGTTAACCAATAAAAAAAGGAGGACCAACGCCCTCCTTTTACTATAAACATTAGAATATTTGCTACTTTGGGAAATAAATATTTGGAGAAGCGTCTCCTTTTTTCTGTAAAACCAGCTTTTCAGCACTTAACTCTACAATATCATAAGTAACGGGTTCTCTTTCTTTTCCAGCTTTATCGTCCCATTCGCGCATGATAATGGCGGTCTCATTATCGTTAAATTCCCAAAAGCCAAGTACAGACGTTGATAAGAATCCCTCTCCAATGGTTCTGGAATAGGAAAGTTTTGTAGGGTCTGACTGATCAATTCCAAAGACCACAGTTTCAGAAAGAAAATCAGCAATGGCTTTCACATCATCCTTTAACTCTATGTTGGCAATAATCTTGGTTGTATCTTCAATTACATCGGTAGTCCCTTTTAAAGTCGCATTGGGATCTAATTTCCAGGAGACTGAATTAAGCAATTTGCCTTTTTCGGAAAGAACAACATTCTCTTTTTCCTTACTTTCATTCTTACCCGCATTTCCGCAGGATACAAGGGTCATGACGCCAAACAAAGCGACAAAAACCATAACAATTTTCAATTTATTTTTCATCTTTTTTTGTTTTAAAGATAATGGGTTTTAGTCAAAAAAAGATCAATAATAGTATAAAATTGTACTATTTATTAAAATATTTTCTTTTTAATCTAAAAGCAACATTAACAAGAAATATCATGACAGGCACTTCAACCAGAGGACCAATGACCGCGGTAAATGCCTCTCCGGTTTTCATTCCGAAAATAGCAATCGCAACTGCTATAGCAAGTTCGAAATTGTTACTAGCTGCTGTAAACGAAAGAGTCACTGATTGCTCGTAGCTAGCTCCCACTTTTTTGCTCATAAAGAATGATACAAAAAACATTATAATGAAATAAATTAACAAAGGCATGGCGATCAATACAACATCCAGAGGAATTTTAACGATATATTCGCCTTTCATTGAGAACATCACAATGATAGTGAAAAGCAAAGCAATCAATGTAAGTGGGCTTATTTTGGGAATAAACCGGCTATGATACCATTCCTTGCTTTTAACACGTACAAGTATATAACGGGTAAGAAACCCGGCAATAAAAGGAATTCCAAGATAGATAAAAACTGACTCAGCAATTTGGCCTATGGTAATCTTTTCGACTGCATCATTTGTCGGAATACCAAACCAGCCGGGAAGAACAGCAATAAAGAAATAAGCATAAACAGAAAAAAACAGCACCTGAAAAATACTGTTGAACGCCACCAATCCGGCTGCATACTGCGTATCTCCTTTGGCCAGATCGTTCCAGACAATTACCATGGCAATACATCGGGCCAGTCCAATCATAATTATCCCATACATATAGGGAAGATTCGCATTATCCTCGCCCGGAAACAGTTTGAAAAAAGTAATGGCAAGGGCAAACATTAAAACGGGCCCTATAACCCAGTTTTGAATCAGTGAAAGGGTTAGTACTTTAAAATTTTTAAAGACATCGCCCAGTTCTTCGTATTTGACTTTGGCCAGAGGTGGATACATCATAAGTATTAACCCAATGGCAATGGGCAAATTGGTGGTGCTTTCCGGCGATGATTTTAAGGAATCCCAAAAAGTAGCAACTTCAGGAAAGACATAACCTGAAAATACCCCGATAGTCATCGCTAGAAAAATCCACAATGTTAAATATCGGTCTAAAAAATTAAGGCGTTTGTTGGCTGGCATTTTGATTTGAAGATTTGGAATTGATTTGATGATTTGAAAATCTAGTATTTGACTTTATTTTTAGTTGTACTAATTATTTTACTTAGAACTTTAATGATTGATTGCAATTGTATCGACAAAGTTCCAATTTCCGAATAAGTTTTACTTCTTTCGCACAATAAAAGCCAGTAATCCGCTTCATCAGCCTCTTTAGCAGCGATTTTCATCTTATGGATAAAATCAGCTTCACTTTCAGCATTTTGAGCTTCGCGAACGTATGCGCCAATAGAAGTTCCTGACTTCAGTAATTGCTTACTTATTACAAACTTTCTTTTTCTTCCAGAAGTTCACAATACTCAATTATGTTTAGAGAGAAGTCTAAAGTCAAATTTACAATTAAGTTGTTTTTGTCATTTCTCATATTATTGGTTGTTTTTGATTTATTCTCAAATCAAGGTATCTTCAAATCATCAAATTATAAAATCTTCAAATCATATCAACATCAAAAATGGGATTAACAGGTCGGTGGTGTTCCTTTTAAAGCTCCTTGCATAATTCCACCAGCACATCCAACACCAGGTCTGACAGTAATAGCACCTTCGGGGCAGTTTATACTGCATGCTCCACATTCCATACACAGATCTCTGTTGATCATTTTGGCTTTACGGTCTTGAACAACGAATACATTATGAGGACAAACAATGGTACACATTTTACAACCGCTACATTTTTCAGTATCCAGTTCAAGCGTTACCACATTTTTCAAATAAGTCATTCCAAACATAAGCATCAGATAAAAAGTGAAACAATCCATCCTAACAATCCCAATGAAGCCCCAACAATTTGGGTTGGCAATGAAATTTTCATTTCTTTTAAAACTCCAGATAAAGAAGTATAAGTTGAAGATCCTGTAAAATTCATGGCCAGAAAAGATGAAATTCCACCCATGATCAATAGCCATGAGACAATTTCAACTAAGGAATTTCCCAACCCGACGGTGAAATACAAAAGCGCGGCTATAGCCCATGCAGAAATTAGACCTTTGACAGAAAATCTTCTAAACGGAATCCATGGCAATAACGCAGGCGTTACAACGCAACCGGCAAAATACGCAGCAAAAAGATTCAACACTGCCCTGCCCCCTCTGTACCATGCATCATCAACAGAATAGCCACTAAGACTTAATCCAGCCAAAACAAAAAATAACGCAGGGACAAGTAATAGATAAAAGCCACCAAAAGTGATTTCTACAGGAATCAGCTTGAGTCTGTCTTTCAGAGGAAATTCAATTTTTCTCATTTCGGGACTGGCTTTCAGACCTTGTTTCACGAAATCAGAAATATCGCTGGCTACCACCGGGCCATAAATCACATGAAAACCTGTATTATTCAATATTTCGTGAGCTGAGACACCTACGGCTCCCAGTTGTGGCACAATAATTTTATTATGTGATACGAGTTTGCTTAATTCATGTGCCTTAATTCTGTATGTAAGTTCTTTGGTTCCAAAAGTCCCTTTACCGGCTGCACACCATACGTTGACGCCTTTGGTGTCAAGAACGAGCATCCAGGCATTCATTCCTTTCAATGCACGTCTAAGATGATCAAAACTCAGTTTAAAATTTGCAGTAACAAAGATATGGGCGTTTTCGTCGGGATTTCCAATGGCATATAACCCGGGTTTAACACGATAATTCATGCGACCCAAATTCCAGCGGACTTTAATCGTTTCCCACAAATCTTTACGACTCCATTGGGAAGCCACCTGCCAAACATCACCGACAGGAGTTTTTAGTGTTGAATTAATATACTCAGGCAGCATAAAACTGTGAAATAATGTTGAAACTATACCAACTCACACATTTCAAAATTTCAATCACTTCTGTATGAAGAAAAAATTATAATATCTGCAATTCAATTATTCATTTGCCGTAGGACAGCAGGATTTAAATTTTACCGTATCTGCACTTTCATGATCACCACATTTACTTGGGTCACATTTAGATTGATCGCAAGAGCTATGTTGAACATTCGAACTATCATTAGTATTTGAAGTCTCTGTAGAAAATTTCTGAGTAAGCTTAATCGTCACAATTATCACCACACCCAATAAAAGTATACCGAGTAAAATTTTCATCCAGCATTTGCTTTTTGGAGGCTGACAGCAGCTGTTATTACTATTATTACTATCACATCCACAATCCTGTTTTACGTTTTCGTTGTTTTCCATTCTTATTATTGATTCTAATTGATTGAAATTTTTAATTTAATTGGTCTTTTACCATTATTCATAAACATCTCCCTGAATGGTTAGAGTCACGGGATTTGTAACCCCATTGGAATAAACAGTAATGGTTTTATTGAAAATACCTAAATCCTTGGTATCGTAGCCCACTTTAATCTTGCCTGTTTTACCCGGCATGATGGGTTCTTTTGGCCATACTGGAGTTGTACAATCGCAAGAAGTTGTAACATTACTGACAATCAAAGGTCCTTTTCCGGTATTTTTGAAAACAAATTCAAAACTGGCATCTGCTTTCTTTTTCACAGAGCCAAAATTATGAAGAGTTTTCTCAAAACTTATCTGGGGTTTGCTCGAACCCTGATTGTAAAGCGAATTGTCTGTCTGCGCATTTATTGTCAAACAGAAGGTCAACATAAAGACAACAAAAAACAACTTTTTCATATTTTATGATTTTAAATTATTAACAATTACAGCAACAATTACAAGAAGTTATAGTTTTACCAAAAAAGTTTTCGTATTCAATTTTCATTTCGGTCAGTTTCTCCTTATTAAGACAATAATGAATTTTAAGACCATCAATCGTGCCACGAATGATTCCCATTTCTTTCAAATCCTTAAGATGCTGAGAAACTGTTGTTCGGCTGATAGGTAAAAAGTCAGAGATGTCTCCGGTTTTTATTTCTTTTTTCTCCGAAAGCAATTGAATTATGGCAATTCTTGCCGGATGTGAAATCACTTTGGCAAAAAGAGCAATCCTTTGCTGCTCTTCAGAAAATTCGTCAAATTTATTATTATTCATTCGACTTACGCTTAATGACGTAAACGTACGACATTCTTTTCTCAAAACAAAAAAATCCGACAAATTTGATTGTCGGATTTAAAATATTTAACAATTATTACTGACCGGAAAGCATCTCGGCTTCGATCAACCGGATATTACTCTGAATTCTCTGTAAGGCATCAATTACCGCAATCAGATGCATGGTTGGAAATTCTAATTGTTCCCATGTAAACGTATAGTCAGGAGCTAAATTTTCTTCGGTGGACAAGAGTAAAGTATTAGTCAGTTTCTTGACTTCATCTGAAGTTTTCATCGATGAAATAACTGCATTCTTGAACTCCTGAATCTTTTCTTTAAGCACAGGTAAATCACCCGTTTCATTTTTACGGTAAAGAACTAAATCAGAAGCTTCTGTTTTGTCCATATTGAAGATATTATATGGATCTACGGGCATAGTCTGACGATCATTTTCACAAAGATTGTTACTAGACAAAGTCAGCAACTCGCATTTCATTGCTTCGATAAACTGACAAAGATCATCCGACTTTTGTTTAATTCCGTCAATATCTTTCACCTCTGCGAGTTTCGACTGATTGAAATCAGCCGCATTTTGCACTCTTACAAAATCAAAAGCGACACTATTTAAAATGTTTCGACTGATATTCATCGCTAAAAGAACTGAAAAAACGGCAACAAATGTCAATCCCAGCATCACACCCAGTAAATTTGTCACCGCATAGTCCTTTTCTTTACGAATTTGAAACAAATACACAGGTAAAAACAACACAAATGGCAAGGGTATCCCAATCAGCATAAGGATACCAGCTCCGGGCCAATGGACAATTTTAAATAAGGCACTCACCAAGGTTATAAAGAATACTATAAAGGTGACTATATGCAACCATTTGAACTTTTTTATAACCTGCGATTTATAACTACTGATTAATGCCAAGGGCAGAAACAAAAAACAAAAAGTAAAAATAGCTAGCACGAGTAAAATATTGGCTCCCGGCCAATGCATGATTTTAAATATGGAGCCAAACAAAATGAGATTTGCGGCTACAATTCCAGAAATATAAATGAACTTTTTCATATCACTCAGAATTAAAGGTTATTACTTTTACAAATTATTGAATGCAGGACTTCATATTCAAGCTGCTTTACATTCATTTCCATATCTGAAAACACGGGAAGAGAAGCGATTAGAACCGTTCCCGAAAAACGATATTCTTCCCAAGTCTGTTTGAATTCTGGCGTTACATAATCTTCCGTATTCAAAGATTTTTCGATAAGGAATTTGATTCTTGGGTTTGATACTGTGAGGGCCAAAACAGAAGTCTTGTATTGTTCAATTTTTTCTTTCAACATAGTCGCCTTCCCATTATTTGCATCTCCAAGCATTATCTTGTGAACTACTTCGTAGTTATCTTTTGCAATAATCCTGCTGGTATTTACTATCATTTCTTCCGCCGTTTTTTTATCCGTTTTATCTGTAGCCTGCACTAACTGAATCTTAAGCTCATTGATAAAATCATATAAGTCCTGCGTATTTTTTTTAAGAACCGCCACCGATGAGTCACACTGTAAATGAATACTGTCTGACATTTTCTCGTATTCAGTATAAACTTTCTCATTTCTGACTTCAAGATGTTTTACGACTTCCATTGTGATATAATCCTGTCTGATAAAGTTTTCCAGCACATTTTTAGACACATTAATAGATAACAAAAAGGTAAATATAATAGCAAACATAGATGTTGTAACTAGAAAAATATACTGCCCCGTGATACGACCGTTTTCTTTGAAATTCTTGTATGTGTACATAGGAAGAAAAACCGTGAAAAGTAGAATGGAACCAAACAGTATCAAGACAGATGATCCAGGCCAATGCATCATTTTGAAAAGGAAAGACATTTCAAAAATAATTAAGGCAAAAACGCCCATAGAATAAAGCATTTTGTCTTTACTTGTTTTTGCCTTTTTTAAACTCACAAATAACAAGATTGGCATAAAAAGCAGAAGTAAAGCACCCGTTCCAACGACCAACATAACACCAGCTCCTGGCCAATGCATGATTTTAAATAGAACACCTACCATAAAGGCAATTCCTCCAATCAAAGCTGTCAAATGGAGAAGTCCGTTTTTCTTTTGATGCGAATCTCTGAAATTGATATATATTGCCGATGGAAAGAAAAACATTGAGAGGATAAAAAATCCAAAAACAAAACCAGGCCCGGCTCCCGGCCAGTGAAAAATTTTAAAAACTGTGGCTAATCCCAGCATAATGAGGGATATTGTGCCAGATACTTTCATCATTTTCTTCATATTCTTGTAGTTTTTATCGATTAAGTAACGTGTGTTTTCCTGAATTTTCTGAAGTTCTCTGATGCCAAATAATTGCCTTACCTTTTCATAGGCATCCTGAAAGCTTTTTCCCGAAGACATTTCGGTCTCCACTTCGCAACAGATATGGTCAATCAGATCATCGGCCAGATGTGTGAAGGTGATTTTCGCCATCTGCACATCTGCAGAAATAATTTCGACCTGTTTTGCACTAAGCGATTCCATAATCCATCCCTAATTGGGGTTTCAACAATAACTTAATGGTATTGACAAACTCCTCCAGTTCTGCGATTTTCTCGCGGGCTGTACCGTTGCCCTTCTCAGTCAATACATAATAAATTCGGTTGCGGTTATTAATAACTTCCGCCTCGGTTCTCACAACCCCGTCTTGCTCCAGTTTATGCAAAATCGGATACAAAGCTCCAAATGTAAGTTCTATCTTACCTTCGGAAATCAGCTTTACACTCTGTGTGATTTCATAACCGTACATCCTGCCTTTTTCTGATAATAGCTTCAGAATAATGGGTTTCAGGGTTCCTTTGAGCAAATCGTTTGATGCCATAAAAATTGGATTTAGTTATATAACGAAAAAGTTATATTAATATTGCAAATATATATAAGATATTTATATATTAGTTGAGAAAATGAAAATATTTTTCCAATTATTATTTATAACTCTGATATTATTGCACATACACAGGCAAAAATTTTCTTACACAACCCCGATGTGGGGAATATTAGACAAAACACAATTCATTTTCTACCAAAATTTTCAGTAAAAAAACGTAAACTCAGGAAAAAATGTGTGTTAATTATTTACTTCTGCGCTTTAGTTGGCACATACATGATCCGGTGAGTTTTTCGGTATCATCCAGATTGAGAGGCAAGCCGTCTCTCTCCCACTCGACAAGACCACCTGCCAGGTTGGCAATTTTGGTATAACCGGCTTCAAGTAATAAAAGTATAGCTTCTTTACTATGTAATCCCGAAGCATCGGCAAATATCAGATACTGGTCAACAGGCAAGGCATGAATATCGTTTTTTAATTCAGACAAAGGGAAATAACAGACAGAGGGCACGTCAAACTTTTTATAGCCTATCATAAATTCCTCGCGGACATCCACAAGACATACTCCAATTTGACAAACTTCAAGTGCTTCCCGAGGTGTCAGACTTAAGATTTTTCCATTTGTAAATCCCTTATTTTCAAACATAATCGAAGAATTTTAAAAAATGAAATTAAACAAATAGCCCACAATCATGATTCCCACGCCAACGACTCCAATAAAAGTTAATATAAGCGGCATCTTCAACACTTTTCGAAGGATCACCATTTCGGGTAAAGACAGACCAATCACTGACATCATAAAGGCCAACGAAGTACCCAGCGAAGCACCTTTTTCAATCAACAC
>PHDH01000121.1 GCA_002840935.1 Bacteroidetes bacterium HGW-Bacteroidetes-21
TCATGTTGATTTCTGGAACATCAAATCCTGCATCCCAAAGCATTTCACGAAGCGTAATAATATCAGGATGAACCATTCCCCATGAAAGCGGCTCCATGGCAGCATCGATGTAATCGGCACCGGCTTTAGCCACTTCCAAAGTAGAAGCAACAGAAAATCCGGGACCTGAGTGACCATGATACTGTACAATAATGTGTGGATATTTGTCTTTTATTGCTTTTACCAAAAGACCCAATGTATGAGGGCGACCAACTCCTGCCATATCTTTCAGACAAATTTCGTCGGCGCCATACTCTACCATTTTGTCCACCACACCCATATAATACTCAACAGTATGTATACTCGAATGTGTGATACTTAAAGTGGCTTGAGAAATCATCCCTGCCTCTTTGGCATATTTAATAGATAATTCGAGGTTACGATGATCGTTTAAGCCGCAAAAAGATCTGGCAATATCAACACCTTGGGCTTTTTTCACTTTATACATTAGTCGTCTGACATCAGATGGAACAGGAAACATGCGAATACCATTCAAGGCTCTTTCCAGCATATGTGTTTGAATACCTGCTTCATTAAAAGGCTTTACCCAGGCTTTCACTGCTTCATTTGGATTTTCCCCATAAAGCAAATTCACCTGTTCAAAGGCTCCCCCATTGGTCTCGACACGTGAGAAACAGCCCATATCAATAATCACAGGAGCTATTTCAAGTAATTGATCAAGGCGAGGCACATATTTTCCGGAAGACTGCCACATGTCACGGTAAACCAAACTAAAACGAATAGGTTTTCTCATAATTATCAAATTAAAATCACCGCTAAAATAGTTATTAATCGGGAAAAACGGAAAGACTGTTTTTTAATATTTATAAACCATTTACATTCATCTGAATGACTGTCAAATAACAATTAATCCCTTTCTTCGTTACTTTTTTTCTTGAAGCTCAACATCAGAATTAATTTCGATTCGTTTTTTTTTCTACATTTGCAGTCTTTATTACTTTCTATTAATGAATATTGGTCGTCTATTTTTAATATTCTCCTTGCTATTTGTAAGCATCCTGAGTTTTTCCCAGGGCAAAAAAGTTGTATTAAAAGGTAAAATTGTATCCGCATCTCGCAATGATGCCATTCAAAATGCTAGCGTGTATTTACCCAAAACTCAACTTGGAACAATATCCGGAGAAGATGGAAAATTTATATTAGAAATACCTGAAGACAATCAAAAAGACACCATTATTTTCTCCCTGATTGGATATAAACCCTTCATTACAACTGTGAATCAACTAAATCCCAAATCGGGTATTTTTGTTGAATTGGAAGATAGTCTTTTTCTTCTGAATGAAGTCGTTGCAATTTGTTTTGATAATATTGATGCATTAAAGTGGAAAAGCAAAAAAGAATCCCAGTCTAAAACCATGCTTTCTTTTGCTACTCGAAAAATTGATAATGTATCGAATTACATTAATCTGTTGAAAGAGCAACATGGATATACTAAGCTTAAAGGAAATTCTCTAAAATGGAAAAATGTAATTATTCCTGACATTAAAAATAAAGTCGATTATCATGTTTCATTTTTCAGGTGCCCTTATTGTCCTGAAGATGAGAATGTTGTAGTGACCATTGAAATATACGATAATAAGAAGGTTAATCTGGCTGAAGATCTCAGATATAAAAAAATAGTCATCCGGCATTTTCAGAATCTGCTGGATAAGACCTTTGCACAGGGCATCGATCACAACCAACTGGAGAAAAGAGGTGAAATCATGTATCTCAAAAAAGCTACTGAACCCTACACCGGAAAATGTTATGGTTATTTTGATAATGGTCAAAAAGGACTTCGTGGAGAATATACCAATGGTCTGCGTGACGGATACTGGGAATTCTGGTACAGTAATGGAAATAAAAAAGTAGAAGGGTCTTATAACCAAGGACTGAAAAGCGGGGATTGGACTTATTGGTATTCCGACGGAATTGTAAGAATGAAGGCTACATATATTGACGATCAGATGGATGGTATGAATATGTGGTATTACGAAAGCGGAAAAAAGAAAAAAGAAGCACTCTATAAAGATGGTGTATACTTACAAAAAACAGAGTGGGATGAAAACGGAAAAATAATCGATGCGACCAATTATATTCACAATTAAGAATTGCATTTAACCTATTTTCTGATTTTTTTAAATTTGCCTTTTCATCAAAAATTATTTTCTACATTTACATCATGAAGTATGGGTTGCTTTTTCTTGTTGTAATAACTTTACTATCGTGTCGGCACGATAGCGAAACACCCCTGCCCGACCAACGTCCTACCATCAGCCTTGAAGCAAAACCCGGATATATTTCTGGAACAACTATTATTCGTAAAAACACGGCATTTTACTTATCGATTAACGCAGAATCCAACAGTTCAAGTCAGCAGAATCTTAAGCAAGTCATTATCACCCGTAGCACAGGATATTCCCCAATCACCGAAGCAGACACCCTATTTAATAGCAATAAATTTGAGTATCTCTACTCATTCACTTCTCTCCTTTATGCTGATACAGAGAAATGGACCATCACTGTCATAGATCAAGCAGGACAAAGCAATCAGACTATATTTAACATGATTACCATAAACTACCCTCCTGCTTTAACAGTAGTCTATCCTCTAGTGCCCATGGGAACTTCTGTGCCATTCAGCGTTGCCATACATGCTGCCTCAAATAATATAACTAACTTAAGTTTGAAAAGAATTACAGTTTACCGTTCAACATTCTCCAATACGCTACCCTTTTTTGACTCAACCCTTACTGGTAAAAGCATCGTCTTGTTTAAAGAATTCGAGACTTACAACGAAACCATTACAGAAACTTTCAGGATTACTACCGAAGACAACGGTGGTGAAACAAATACTTATACATTTAAAGTTTATGTCGCTTCCTTTATGCTGGACGAAAACGAAGGGATTATTTACAATTCTCTGAGTGGCCAACCCTATGGCTGGGACTTAATACTGAACCTTCCCCGAACCGACACCGACAATGAGGCTGACATTGACATGTACAATTTTACGGATATCGTTGAATTTGGTGCCCCATACTTCTTCAATAACGGTTGGTTTTCAGGCAATGCAACCCGTTATAAAAGAGCTAACTGGTACGATTACGACAACGCGACTACCGAAACTGCCGTAGATGCCTTTTCAGGAGGGACTATTACCGATTATCCTGCAACTCAAGCTACAGCTATCACTACTGGAGACATTTATATCGCCAATCTGAGAAACCAGAATAATTGGTGTGTCATTAAAATCACAGAAGTAAATCGTACTACCGGCGATAATCAGGATTATATCCGATTTACCTATAAAAAGCAATAAGCTTTTATTTATATAGTTTACCCACTGGATAAACATTCAGATTCTTGTCCCAATAAGGTGATTTGCTGTAAAACCAGTTAAGAATTCCATACGAATTTGAAGCAAATGATGGGTCTTTCATTTTTTCTTTGAACTCTGCAGCTAATACTGTATCTTTTTTTAACATTTCACGAGCCATCGTTTCCATTACATAGCTCTCAGTATATTCTTTCTGTTCAAAGATCACATTAAAATAGCCGAAATTAAGTAAACTGGCCGGTGCTTTTGGCTCAAGCATATGCATTATAACCCTGAGTAAAGGCTGACGGGCATTTACATAAAAACTACCCGCAGGATATATTACAGAATCAATGACTTCTTTCATTGTAAAACTTTCAACTCGCTGTTTTCCTTCGTAAGGGGTAGGTCTAAAGACGACATCTGAAAAAACATAACGAGTTACTTTATACTTAGTATTTTCGTTTATTTCGTCAACTTTTACGCCATGTAGTCGAAGTTTTTCTGCCACTATTTTCCAAGCTGCCGGAATCACATATGCGTCTGGCACGCTTGCAGTTACCGAAGGTACAAGAACATTGAAATAAGGAAGATTAAAGGTTGCTTTTCTAGTATTGTCATATTTAAACCAAAGACCTTGTGTCAGGTCGCTCTTTTCAGAACTATATTCAACACCCAGAAAATCGACCATGGTACTATCTCCGTTTGAATCAAAATCAAGAGCCAGTGAATCTCCCGAAAACAAGAAAGCATTTTTTCGCATATCTTTTAGCGACTTGCCCTCGCCATCAAGCAAAGATATCGTATTCTTAATCATTTCGTAGGTAGAAAAAACACGAGTTTTGTAATCTTTCAACATATGCGTTTCTATCAGCAAACCCGGGCAGTTACGTTGAGCGGTATACCCCTGTGAAAGCATGGGATTGCTGGCATATGATAAAAGGCCTGAGCGCGGATCATGCCAGTTACGAAACATCACATAGGGAAAAATCAAATAACCAGCTTTTTGCATTTCAGTCTCAATATACGGCAGATAAACTTCTTTCTGCCAGTGAGTAAGTGCAGAATCCATATCACCTGCTGTTTCCATGCCATAGGTAATGGCATACTGGTAATCTGCACCATCAGTGGTATGACAATCGATAAAGAAATCGGGATCCCATTGATTAAAAAGCTTAATAAAAGCCTGAATCTCGGGTGTCTCAGCATTTATAAAGTCGCGGTTTAGGTTCAGATTTTGGGCATTGGTTCGCCAACCCATACTGTCGGGTCCATTCTGGTTTATTCTGTTGTAAGGACCAAAACGTTCATGACCATCAACATTGATGACTGGGATAAACAATACAGTGATATTTTTCAAAACATTTTCCCAGGCAGGGTTGGTTGCAAAGTCGCGAAAAAGCATTAATCCGGCATCTTTTCCATCAGGTTCGCCGGCATGTATACATGCTTCAATCAGAATGACGGTTTTATCTTTTGATTTTGCTGGATCGAAACCACTTGCGGAAGCCATGAGCAGGGGTATGTCCTTTCCCAAATAACTTTTACCAATGACCGTCATCTGAATTAAATCAGATGATTGATCAAGTATGCGACAATACTCCAATGTATTTGTAAAATCGGGAGTTTTAGTGAATCCCGAGGCTTCAAAATAGGTTACAGGAATTTCTTTAGCTTTTTCGGATCCACATGAAAACAAAAAAAACAAAGACAGAAATAAAACAGTGTATTTCATATTACTTTTCATTACATAATTTCATCAAGTAACCATCGGCATTGAAGTTTCCATAAATTTTTGCCCGTTCAAAATCACGGCAAGCCCCTATTTTATCCCCATTATTCAATCGGGCAAGTCCTCTGTAGTAAAAAACCTCTCCATTCCGCGGTCTTAAATCCATCGTTAAAGTAAATTCGTTGGTTGCTTTTTCAAATTCACCGAGTTCAAAATAACACATACCTCTTCTATAATATGAATCAGCATGATCACGATCTAAATATAAAACCTTGGTATAATTTTCAATGGCCATACGATATTCCTTTTTCATCTCCAATGCCAGTGCATAGGTAAACAATAGATTAATGTCGTTGTGGAAATAGACCAGAAATTCTTCGGCATATTGAATGGCAGCATCGGCATTCTCTGCGTCCATTGCCGTTTGCGTCATTTCTTTTAAAACATAAATATTGTAGGGATACAAATCGCGATATTTTTGATATTCTTTTATTGCTTTACTATATGATTTAGTCTTTTTATAAAGACCTGCTCTGACATAATAATATTCGGCATTATCAGGCAATAATTTCATGGCTTTGTTGATACTTTTCAATGCCCCGCTATAGTTTTCAGTATAATAAAATACCAAAAACCTGTAATAGTGTAATTCACTTGCATCTGGGTATTTTAACAAGGCATTATCAATGACATCAAACAGGGAATTGTAGTCCTTCTGAATTAGACGGTAAGAAATATCAGCCCGTAACTCCATTAACTCATCGCTCTTGGCTGTCAACCAAAAAGATTCCCAGGATGGAAGATCAGTGAATGCACTAAAAGAGCTATCCGTCCGGATAATATTATGAGGAAGACTTCCGGGACAATGAATATAAGTGTTAAGATTAGAAAGCGATTTTTCAATTTCGCCCATAAAGGCATAATAGCGGGCTGCATATAAAGTTGCATTTATATTTCCTTTTTCAATCACTTCAACGACTTCGTCCAATGCCTTCTGGTAATTTCCAGCTGCTGCATCCCACTTTGCTCTCTGAAGAGCAATAACAGAGTCCCATTCGAATGATAAAGATTTATCGATATAATAGAAAGCTGAATCCGGATACTTGTTCTCGTTAGCAGATAATGCCTTATAAAAAAAATCAAACTGGGATTGAGCACTCACATAAGTTGTGACACAAAGCAACAGAAAGATTCTCAGGACAAAAGCCATTACTAATCAGACGTTTTTACAATTCTCACCAATTCAATAAACCCAGTCAGGTTCCTGACTTCAATGCCAGTCAATCTTTTTTCGTAGACATCACAAATATAATAGTAAACACCTTCTGTGCAAGGCTTGGCAGAATCCATGTCTTTCCCGTCCCACAATATATCTGGATTATCAGTAACAAAGACCAGTTTGCCCCAGCGATTGAAAATCTTTAAATCAATTTTATCTACGAAAAAATATGGACCAGGTTTAAAGAGGTCGTTATGCCCTTCTTCATCTGGCGAAAAAATATTGGGTAATTCGTAATACTGGCATTCATCTACGCAATAGGATGTAATCAAAGGACTTTCATTAAAAAAGGAATCGATGGCAGATACATAATAACATCCGGCTAAGCCCGTAGGGCTATTGTGAACATAAAATGTATCATTAGGATTCAGTATCGTTGCCAATAACTGATAAGTTCCGTTAATTGTCGGGGTAAAATACACTTTATATGAAATCACATCGTTAGCACAATAATGATTGGGATTCACCCACCGTAAAGTATTAAACAACTGCTGACAGGAGCTGTTTATCGTTACAGGAGGCTGACAAGGGGCCGATGTGTCAGCAGGTTCAATACATAATTCCTGCGACCAGTTAAAAAGTGGATTCACAAAGGCTCCATTCAGGTAATGTCCCACACTTCTAACTTTATAGCAATAAGTAACAAGATTCACCAGATTAGAGTCAATATATGAATTTGTTATAGAAGATCCAATAGAATCAAATTGTAATGTTGAATTATTGTAACGGAAAATATCATAGCGGTAATTAATCCAGGTTACACTATGATTAAAATGCAAAATCAGTCTCTCATCATCGGGTATAGCCGTGAGAAATACACTGGAAGCAATGTGAGGCTGACCAATGAGGAAGCGATTGCCTACTTGATCATTATAAAAATCAATTCGGTAAGAAGAAGACTGAGACAGTGTATTAAAAATACTGTCAATAAAAATCGTATCATTGATATCGTTGAGTGAGTCGATTAATTCCAAATTCTGTCCCCACAAGCCTTCAGAACGATAAATCAAATACTTATAAGGACCAGGCGCCGCTATAGAATCAAATTCAGTAGGTTCTGACCACTGTACCAGCATTTTTCCATTGTTCAGGTCTGTTTTGTTTACACTTACATGTGTAATGGTAGGGACTCCTTTTACGAGTTCGGTACAGACTTCGTCGGAAGAATAGCTTTCGGCTCCATCACCAAAAAAAGCAACAATACGATAACAGTATTCGTATCCGATAGCCAATCCGGTTCCATTATTATTATCCAGATAGGAGACATTAGTATTTCCTGAAAGAGTTGCTATTTTTTCGAATCCGGTGTAGGCCGGAACTCCTGTCTCGCAATTGGCTGGTGACCAACCCGAAGGACCGGTTTTTCGATACACATCGTACCCCAATGCATTTGTACATACCGAAGGGTCCCAGGTCACATTCACAGAATTGGACGTTGGTACCAGATTCACATGCTCGGGCGGTGGGGCCACAATAGTGATATACATATTGCTCAGGTCGACCAGCGACAACTGAGAGTTATTATCTCTGGCTCGAAACAAAAGATGATACGGAAGTCGACGTACATGCGTACAATTGGTCTGCCAACGAAATAAGTTGGTCACAGTTCCAGTACCAAAAACTGTATCAAATAATGCAGGACTATCAGCTACTTCAAAAGGACCTCCAGTTGCACTCAGAGTTATTCCATTGTGCTCTGCATCTGTCGCTGAGACACCAAACTGAATTTGGGTACCAGCTAGAACACACAAATCGGATAATGGAGCAATTTCCGGTGGGTTATTATTAGATTCAAAAATCTCAATTTGAATATCCCTAAGAATCTGACCGATTTTCACAGGTACGCCATTAATTTTCCGCCATTCTTCAATCATCATAGCCACATTAACTACACCTATCTGTACCGGACTATCCCAAATCAAATCGCCGACAACTGGATCAACTGTAATATCATTACTTGCATAGGGCAATGAATAACCAGGTATGGGCAGACCATTTTCTCCAAGACAAACCGTCAAGGCATACGAAAGACTATCGCCATCGGGATCCCATGCACTTGGATTATGAATAAACACCTCTCCAACTTTTGCTTTATCAATGGGTGGATATAATAAAATGGGAGCTTGATTTACAAATGCACAATTCACTTTAATAATAGTCTGCAATGTAAAAGGGACCATCACAGAATTAGGAATATTATCTACGCCATAATTTCGATTTTCATCCAGCATAGTAATTTTGTAAACACCTTGTCCGGGATATGTATGACGACCTATATAGACATTTTTATTATAAAATTCATTGGCTAGCTGGACCTTACTTACACGAGCCACTAAAGTAGAAGTATTATCTCCCCAGTTTACTTCAAGTTCAGGTCGATCGGCCTGAGATAAAGTATAAGTATAGGTTACCATAGTAATTTCATATTCGCAATTACCGAGATGCCTGTATGTAATCTCCCCTGCTCTGTTGTGTGTGGCAAAAACAACAGCGCTATGATACACTAATAATATGAAGAAAAACAAGGCTCTTTTCATAATAGCACCTCACATTGTAAATCCGGTTTTTTAAGACTGAAGCCTTTTTCCGTTCCAGGCGTTTTAATGATGACAAGATTTGTCTGATCTGCATAAAAATCGCTCAGCACCTTACAGTCAACTTTTACTGACTTCAAGGGATTACCTTTAAAAGGAATGGCAAAATAAAACCAGACGGCTTCATGATTCATTTCATGCAACACAAATTTCATCCGGTTAGAACAGATTTTCCCATTGATCTCCATAGAAAATGATTCTCTGATATATTTAACGGCAAGATCCGACCAATCACTATCATCCGATCCGATGACCACTTTTCGATTGTTTTTATTAGATAAAAGCGCGGAGAAGTCGTCATAAAAAATCTTAAACGCCACCACAAAACCCTTTTTTTCGGGTTGATACTCTATCGTTGTAACACTAATATGTACGGGATGCGCCCATGACATACAAGCCATAAAAACAAGAACTACCGTAAAATAAAGGCATTTGTACATATATAATGTATAACAAATACAAAGTTACTAATAAATTCTATTTTTGCAGTAAAAAACATGAACTTATTCCCGTTCTACTTTAACATTGGGGTTCATCATATAGCAGATCTGAATGGCTACGACCATATTTTATTTCTAGTCTGTCTCACAGCAATATACATCATCAGACAATGGAAACAAATTCTCATACTTATAACGGCATTTTCATCGGTCATTCGGCAAGCCTTATTCTGGCATCATTAAACATCGTCAGTTTTCCGTCAAAGATGATTGAGTTTCTGATTCCTCTGACCATTTTTATTACTGCTGTATGGAATACATTAAACAAAAAAGATGATGCTACACGACTTACAACCATCATTAAGTATTCTGCGGCATTAATATTTGGGTTGATACATGGCTTAGGTTTTACTAATTACTTAAAAGGACTCCTTAATGCTGAAGACAGTCTGTTTATGCCATTGCTAGGATTTAACCTTGGAATTGAAGTGGGTCAAATCATGATCGTTGGTGCCATACTTTTAGTTTCGACAATTTTTATCGGAGGATTTAAAGTAAAAAGACGGGAATGGTCGCTGATTCTTAGTGGAGCTGGCATTGGAGTTTCGCTGATACTGATGATTGAGCGCTGGCCGGGATAATCGTTTTATTTTACTAATTTTGTGCTTTAATTTAATTACATGCTTTATCCGTTAAAATTCAAACCTATTTATAAGCAGGTTATCTGGGGAGGAAAGAATATTTCAGCCTTACCTAATCGCAAAAGTGTTCCGGCTCAATGTGGTGAATCATGGGAAATCAGTGGCCTAGAAAAGTCTGAATCGGTAGTTGCCAATGGATTTCTTAAAGGCAACAGTTTATCCGAAATCATTGAGATTTATATGGGAGACATTGTTGGAGAACAGAATTTTCTGGATTTTGGCACTTACTTTCCCCTTTTAATTAAAATTATCGATACTGAGGATGTGCTTTCAGTACAGGTCCACCCCGACGACGAGACAGCCTTCGAAAAACATAATTCTGCCGGCAAAACTGAAATGTGGTATATCATTAAAGCCGATAGTCAGTCTGATATCATCAATGGCTTTAATAAAGTAACAAATAATGAAGAAGTTCGCGAAAAGATACAGCAGGGAACGCTGACTGAAATTCTCCACCATGTTCCAGCTGTGGCAGGTGACACTTTTTTCATTCCATCCGGCCGGGTTCATGCCATAGGAAAAGGAATAATGCTAGCTGAAATTCAACAAGCCAGTGATATTACATACAGATTGTTCGACTGGAATCGCAAAGATGCAGAAGGTAAAGGACGTGAACTTCATATTGAAGACGCACTGGAAGTTTTAGATTATTCGGACCGTGCCGATCACTACAAGCGCAATCCTTTGCCCGACATGTCGTACCCTCTGGTTAACTGCGACTATTTCACCGTAAATAAAATGGAGTTAAAAGTTGAAGTTCAGAAAGATTACAATACCATTGATTCTTTTATTGTTTTGCTGTGTACTCAAGGAGAATGCGTAATAAAAACTCCTGAAAACGAAGACGCTCCGCTCACATTTGGAGAAACAATTTTAATACCCGCATGTCTTGAACTCGTTTCGATCGAGCCAAAAGACGGATCTTGCCAATTACTCGAAATCTATTTAGTACCACCAGCCCATGATCATTAAAACAGCCTCTTATATTAAAAGCAGTCCCGATCTCAAGAACTGCCCGCCACGCGGACTCCCTGAGTTTGCTTTCACAGGCCGCTCAAATGTTGGCAAATCCTCTCTTATCAATATGCTGACTGGAAATAAGAGTTTAGCAAAAACTTCAGGCAAACCCGGCAAGACCCGGCTAATGAATTTCTTTATCATTAACGATTCGTGGCGGTTAGTTGACTTACCCGGTTACGGTTATGCAGGCGTATCGAAAGACACCCGACAGGAATGGATTAAGATGATTGGAAATTTTCTCCAGCAAAGAGAAAACCTGCTCAA
>PHDH01000122.1:0-10457 GCA_002840935.1 Bacteroidetes bacterium HGW-Bacteroidetes-21
CTGAGATTGGGGGAAAGTGTTTATAAATAGTTCAAAGGTTGTAATGGCTTCGTTAAAAGGAGTGATGGATAATTCCTGTGTGAGTTTTGCGTAGTTGAACATAGATTCTTCCTGTATTCTTTTGTCAAAATCATATTTTGAAGCCGACTCGAAAGCCAGTCGGGCGCTTTTTTTGTCGTTTTGATGTAGGTAGGAACTGCCGAGAACATAAGCCGTATTCTGATAAATCAGGTCGTTTTCATTGCTGATTTTTGAAAGTACAGAGATGGCATCGGCATAACGTCCGCTAAAATGATAGCAAAAGCCCATCTGGAAATAATCTTCGCGGGTCAAGTCGGGTGATGTCTTGATATATTCTTCGAGATAGGGTAGGGCTTCCTTGTACTGACTCATGCGGTAATATGATTCGCCGATAAGGCGTGCCAGATCGGGTTTTCTTTTTGCATTGACAGAGTCGAGCATCGGCGGTGCGTATTCTACAACGTCCTTATATTTTTCCTGGAGAAAATAAATATGTGTGATGTAGTATGGAATGATGGGAGCAAAAAGCTCGTCTTTAGAAATACTCTGAAATCCTTGCAGAGCGGGTTCGAAATTCTTTTTCACATAGGCTATATGCGAATAGAAGTAAATGGCAGGAACAGAATACTTGGTTTCTTTATCTTTTATTTCATAAAAAGATTTGGAGGCTTCGTCGAGATTTTCAGTGGCGAACTGGCTATAACCTAGCTTGAAATAATATTCGGCATATTCGTCTTCGTTGAGATAATAGGGATCTACTTTCTGAAAATAGTCCAGTACTTTTTTGTAGTCCTTTGTTCTGAAGTTGGCAATTCCCAAGCGGTAGAGCGCATCGGGTTTGCGAGAACTTTCCGGATTGTTTGCCACGAATTCGTTGAGCCTGACTTCTGCGTTGGCATTAAACAGTTCCAGTGCACAAGCCGAAGCATAATACCGGGCATCGCTCAACATCAGAGAATTTGCGCCGGGCGTATTGTCGTAGTATTCGTCAAGCATCAGTCGGGAAAGACCGTACATTTGCTTGTTAAACATTTCGATGCCTTTACGGAAATTTTCGTCAGGGTGGTCTTTGACAAAGGTTTTTTGCGCTTTCACAGTGACAGAAAGTAGTCCGATGAAAACCCACAAGGTTATTTTATTTATCATCTTAACAGATAATTAGATTCTACATTTTTAAAAACGAAAATTAAAGATATTTATCTGCCTCTTCTTTTGGCTTCTTGATTATTAATTAACAATACTATGTTGATTTCTGTGTCGTTATTTTTAGGACTTCCGTTTTGAATTATTTAATTTTGAAATAAAAATATTATGACGGAAGGTAATCTTGTTCTTCTTGAAAATGTGTCTGTAGCTCATCAGGATACAACGGTCATCGAAGGTTTAAATCTCATGGTGGATCATGGTTCCTGTGTGTATTTAACAGGCAGAGTTGGAAGCGGTAAGACAAGTATACTCCGGCTTTTATATGGTGATCTGAGTGTTTATGCCGGGAATGCCATGGTCTGTGGATATGATTTGACCGATATTTCTCAGTCCAAAATTCCTCAACTTAGAAAAAAACTGGGTATCGTTTTTCAGGATTTTCAGTTATTACCCGATCGATCAGTGAAAAAAAATCTGGAATTTGTACTGAAAGCTACCGGTTGGAAATCTGATCAGTTTGAGTCAAGAATTAATGAAGTCTTGTTGTCAACAGGTATGACTTCAGCTTTGGATAAAATGCCGTCTCAATTATCGGGCGGCGAACAACAAAAAGTTTCCATAGCAAGGGCTTTATTGAATGATCCTGAATTGATACTTGCCGATGAGCCTACTGGAAATCTGGACCCTGTTTCGTCAGTCGAAATTTTTGAACTGCTTATAGGCCTCGTTCAACAAGGGAAAGGCGTTATTATAGCAACCCATAACTATCAAATGATAGAAAAGTATCCTCAGGCTCGTATTTTGTATTGTTCAGAAAAACAAACGCGTGAAATCGGCGTACATGAATTAAATACAGCGGAATAAGGGTTGCAATAATCTTTGTTTACATTTCTGAGATTCCAAAAATCTGTCTGAAAAAATCAAAGTCGGCTTTCAGACTTTCGACAGATTCCCCCTTCTTTAAAGTGACGGCTTTATTGTTATTTGCATGCATTAATATCAATCTGAAGTCTTTTTCTTCAACGCTTATTTTTCGATTACTTTGACTATAGGCATTGAATTTACGGTTAGATTTCCTAATTGTTAAAGTCATTCCCGGAACGATGGGAGTCCATTTGCCAATGGTAAACAGACCAAATAGGCGATCAGAGTTTCTTACTTTTTTATCTTCAATATCAATTGTAGCATAGCTGGTTGAGAAGCCCATAAAAGCACCAACAACAAGTAGGACAATTCCTGCCAGAGAATAATATAGGAGAACAAAGCCTGCGACAAATAAGGCGTATCCTGCGTTGGATCCAACGGGACCGAAGGTTTTGTCTAGTTTGTTTCTGATGGTCATGTTCGTATAGAAATATGCATTGTGATTTTATCAAAGGTAACATTATTAAGGATAAGGTAATACATTTTTGGATGATAAAGGTTAAAAAAAATGCACTCGCCGAATATTGGTAAGTGCATTTAGTTGAGCGTATGAAATGCTTAAAAACTTCCTTTGAGTGAAATAATAAAGTTTCTGCCAGGTGCATTAATGCCCGAAGCATAAGGACGGTATAGCCTGTCAGCTATGTTTTCTATCCCTGCAGAAATCGAAAAACCTGGAATAAAGTAGTAGGCTACTTTCAGGTTAAACGTATTCCATGCAGGAGTATATGGAAGTCCATCTGCATTTTTAGCAAAAATGTAGTTGTCGTTACGATCTGTCAACGGAAGATCTTCATAATCGAGTTTGCCGTTGAACAACATATAAGCATCCACCTTGAGTTTATTCCTTTTATAAATTAGGTGAGTGCTTCCGAAAAGCGGAGCAACGTGATTCTTGGGATAATAGAGTAAGCTATCTTCGCTTTGCTCTTCACCTTTCTGATAGGAAAAGCTGCCCATAACTTCAAAACCATAGCCCAGATTGATACTAATGCCTGTCTGTATTCCGTAGACATATGCTTTAGCAATATTCTGCATTGCCTGTACACGACTCATGGTGCCATCGTACATAATACTGTCCTGCCCATTATAGGTGTATGGTCTACGTACAATGGCGTTTTCGAGTAATGTATAATATACCGATAAATCAAACTTCAAACGATCTTTGAATATCTTGGCTAGTCCGGCTTCTGCGTTATAGGCATATTCTGGTTTGAGATTAGCATTGGGGACCACTACAGATCCGGGTTCTGAATCAAAGACTTTGCCAATATCGTCCATGTTTGGCGCTCTGAAGCCAGTAGAGCCATTTAAGTATATTTTCCATGTTTTATCGGGGCTATACACTAAACCCAGACTACCGTTGAGGGCTCCGTTAGAATTGACTGCGCTTACAAAAGGAAAGGGAAACATGGAGGTGTCGAATTGAGCTTCGGAATGAAAACTGCTGTAGCGCAAACCGGCATTGGCCATGATTTTTTCGGATAATTTGTGCTTAACACCTGCAAATATCCCCATTGTTTGCCATGTGGAACCGTCTGGGTAGCGTGTATTGGTGGGGACTTCTTCACCAGTGGCAATGGTTTCTTTGGTAGCAACAGAACCGATGGTGTTATGAACTATTTCTGCGCCATAGAAAAGATCGGTTTTTTCACAAACTTTTTTATCGAAATCAAGATTTACAGAAATGGCGCCTACCGATTCGGTTTGGTGACGAAGCTTGCTATTGTTAAATTTCCTGTCGTGGCGACTTTCTTCGTAATTCTGATAGGCAGCAGTCAGGCGAATATGGTCAGATATTACGGTTTTTCCATTAAACTGTAAGCCCAGACGGTTCATCATCCAAAGTTGAGGACCGTAATACCACTCAGCATAATCCAGTTTGCCGTCATTGTTGGCATCCAGAATAAGCCTGTCGTAACGTGGCGCATCTGATGAAGCGCTATAATGGAAGGAATAGTCGGCTATGAAGTTCTTACAGGGTTTAAAAGCGACTTTCTGCATAAAGTTCATCTGGCTGTAACCACTGTTCACTTGCAGGGAAGGATCATCGTTTTTTACAATGGAGTCTTTTCCGTTAAAAGTCTGCTGATATGTGGGTCTGAGATAGTACTCATTTCCTTTGGTTCCTGACATTAAATCGTCAAAATCTGACCATGTAAAGGAAGTTACAAAAGCTAGCTTTTTAAAACCGGCATTAAAACTGACATGACCTGTTTTTTCCTTGTTTGCCGTTGAATACCTCACAAAAGCATTGCCCTTTACTATAGCTTTTCCCGTGCTGTCAGCAAAAATTGGTTTTAAAGTATGAAAGTCCATAACACCGCCAATGGCATCACTACCATACATGACAGATCCGGGGCCGAAAAGTATTTCTGCTTCGTCAAGGGAAGTCGCATCCAGTGAAATAACATTTTGTAAATTGCCAGAACGGTAAATGGCATTATTCATTCGAACACCATCTACTACCAGTAATATGCGATTAGTCGCAAAACCACGGAGCATAGGAGAACCACCTGCCAATTGGCTTTTTTGAACGTAAGCATAACCGCTTGTCTCCAATAAATCTGCTGCTGTTTGTGGGTTTTGAAATGAAATATCCCGTGCTTTTATTTTTTCAATCCTCACCGGAATTTCTGTTTCTTTTTCTTCCCACTTGTTTGCCGATATCACTATTTCATTCAGGTTGTATTTCGACTCAATCAACTTGACTTTAAAATTTTGTTGGATAAGTTCGGAATATGAATAGTAAGCAATTTGATAACCTAAATGTTGAAAAAAGATACTGTCGGCGTTCTTAAAAAGTGAGATGTCTGCTTCCCCTTTTTGATTTGTGATGGCTATTTCAGACTGTTTTTTACTCATAATCTGAATGCCTGAAAGTGCTTGTAACGTGGTCTTGTCGACCACTTTAACAGTCTGAGCAGATAACCAGACTGAAATCAGCATTAATGCTGAAAATATTGAAATGAATTTCATGCAATGAATTTTAGATAAATAATAGTAACCTAAATATATACGACAACATCCATTGAAGTATGGACGATGTCAGGTAAAAAAGTACATACTATTATCCCTTGGGGGGTGGACTAAGAATATTTGCGTATATTGAAGTGTAATGCTCCGAATAAAAGAAATTAGGTATAATGATTATTGATTCGTTGAGCGAAAATGCATTGTTTGCCGCAACATAGGTAATGCTAAATAATTTAAGAAGTTTCTGCATGTTTTTCTGTTTATCTGAACCTGCCGAATTTTCATGCGATTGTCTATTAAGTTCTTCAAACAACCAGGTTTCCTTGTCATCTTCTAAGCATTGAATGTAATGATTGCCGTCTGTACTTTTTACTTCTTTTATCACGTCGTACATTATTCCATTTAGTCTGAACTCATTTTCTTCTACCCAATCCAGATTCTGAAATGTGTTTTCATCGAAGACAAATTGAACTTTCTGATTAGAACTGGTATCCTCGGCAATTCGTTTTTTCATTTCTTTTTTAATGCTTTTTTTCATGATATAGAATGCCGGATAGAAACCTGCGACATTTATAAGGAAGACGCAAAGGATAATATATTTTAGCGTTGTTTTCAAAATGAAAATATCTACGCAAAATTATAAATAGTTTTATGGTAAAATGACAAAATGACATGAAATTCATTTTGGTTTTTTTTTTGAAGAGTCAAAAAGAAAAAAAAGCAATGAATTTTGAAAAATTGACATTGAAAGCTCAGAATGCCGTTCAAGGAGCGATTGATATGGCCGAACAGTTCAAAAATCAGGCGGTTGAGACAGGGCATTTGTTAAGGTCGCTTATTCAGATTGAAGAAAATATTTCTGCTTTTATTTTTGGTAAAAGCGGCATTAAAATGAATGATGTAAATAAGAATCTCGACAATATTTTAAACGCATATCCAAGGGTTGAAGGTGGAAAAGTATACTTTTCCGACATGCTACAAAAATCTTTAAAACAAGCAGAAAGAAGTGCTCAGAAAATGGGCGATGAGTATGTTGCCATAGAGCATCTTATCGTTGGTATCTTTGAGTCTGGGGATGCAGTATCTAAAATGATGCGCGAATTAAATCTTACTGAAAATGATATTTTTGATGCGATACGGGAGTTGCGTAAAGGGGCTAGAGTAACTTCGCAGGGACAGGAGGATACTTATAGATCGCTTGAAAAATTTGCATTGAATTTGAATGAAAGGGCATCTAAAGGTAAACTGGACCCGGTTATTGGGCGGGACGAGGAAATACGTCGTGTTTTGCAAATTTTAACTCGTAGGACTAAAAATAACCCTGTTTTAATAGGGGAGCCAGGTGTTGGCAAGACGGCTATAGTAGAGGGTATTGCGCATAGAATTGTGCGGGGTGATGTGCCGGAAAACCTCAAAACAAAGACTATTTATTCTCTTGATATGGGAGCTCTTATTGCAGGTGCCAAGTTCCAGGGAGAGTTTGAAGAAAGGCTTAAAGCTGTTGTAAACGAAGTGTTGGAATCGGATGGAGAAGTGATCCTTTTTATAGACGAACTGCATTTGCTTGTGGGCGCAGGTCGTACCCAGGGAGCTATGGATGCCGCAAATATTCTTAAGCCCGCTTTGGCCAGGGGTGATTTAAGAGCTGTAGGTGCGACAACAATTGATGAGTATCGTCAGTACATCGAAAAAGATAAAGCTCTTGAACGTCGTTTTCAATCTGTTTTAGTTGATGAACCTGATATTACAGATGCAATATCTATATTAAGAGGTCTTAAAGAAAGGTACGAAGCACACCATAAAGTCCAAATCCGCGATGAAGCAATTATTGCTGCGGTTGAATTATCCAGTCGTTATATTTCTGATCGTTTTTTACCTGATAAAGCCATTGACTTGGTTGATGAAGCTGCATCCAGACTTAGATTGGAGATGAATTCCGTGCCTGAGGAATTAGATGAGTTGGAACGAAAAATTATTCAACTTGAGATTGAACGTGAGGCAATTAAACGAGATGGTAATCGTGCGAAAAACAAAGAAGTTGAGGACGCATTAAAGTTGATGACAGAAGAAAGAAATGTAATTAAAAGCCGTTGGGCAAACGAAAAAAGAATTATCCAGGAAGTTCAAAAACAAAAACAAATCATTGAACAATTGAAAATGGCTGCCGATAATGCCGAAAGGGAAGGTAATTATAGTCTGGTAGCAGAGTTGAGGTATGGTCGTATTCCCGAAGCTGAAACTTTGATAAGTCAACTTAAGTTGGAAGAAGATCAAATGCAAAATGGCGAACCTTTAATTAAAGAAGCTGTCGAAGCCGAAGATATTGCTGCTATTGTATCTAAATGGACAGGTATTCCTGTTAATAAAATGTTGTATTCAGAAAAAGACAAATTACTTCATCTTGAACAGGTGTTAAGTGCAAAAGTTATTGGTCAGGATGAGGCAATTGTAGCTGTATCCGATGCCGTGAGAAGGAGTCGCGCCGGATTGCAGGATGCTCGCCGACCCATAGGTTCATTTATTTTTATGGGAACTACCGGTGTTGGAAAAACAGAATTGGCAAAAGCCTTGGCAGATTTTCTCTTTAATGATGCCAATATGATTACCCGAATTGACATGTCTGAATATCAGGAGAAACATTCCGTGTCGAGGCTCATTGGGGCTCCTCCGGGGTATGTGGGTTATGACGAAGGAGGGCAACTTACAGAGGCTGTCAGGCGTAAGCCCTATTCTGTAGTTTTAATCGACGAGATTGAAAAAGCGCATCCCGATGTTTTTAATGTACTTCTACAACTATTAGACGAAGGACGATTGACCGATAATAAGGGCAGAACGGTAAATTTTAAAAATACGATTATTATCATGACATCGAATATTGGCTCGGAGTATGTTTATGAGCATTTCGACAAAATTAATTCAGAAAATCGCGAACAAATATTGCTAGAAACAAAGGAAGTATTATTGAATATTCTTAAAAAAAGTGTCAGACCCGAATTCCTGAATAGAATAGACGATATTATTATGTTTACTCCTTTGACTAAAGAAAATATTTGTGAAATTGTTAAATTACAGCTAAATGTATTAAAAGAGGACATGGCAAAAAATGGTTTTGACTTAAGTTATACTGAACAGGCTGTTGATCGTATTTCAACTGAGGGATTTGATCCTTTGTATGGAGCGAGACCCATTAAAAGAGTCATCCAAAAAGAAATAGTGGCTTTATTGTCTAAAATGATTATTGGCGGAGAAACACAAAATAGCCATAAGATAATGCTAAGTGAAGAAGGAAACAAATTGGTATTGAATGTGATTAATAGCTAATTTATCTCTTTATTGGGCATAAAAATATTTTTTATAAAAAGATTTCAGCAAAATTATACTTATTTTTGTCGAATGAAAGTCAGTCGGATAATTATTGTGTTTTCTCTTGCTATCTTGATACTTTTTCAACAGTATCAGGTTTATTCAATGGGTTGTGAGACTGGCTTGTCTGATGAGTTTGATGGTGAAACGGGCACTGCATTTATCGCAAATCAGTCGAATATGTACTTCCTTTTCAGCGTTGAGAAATCCGTTCTTCAATGTGCTTCTGAGTTATCTGAAAAGGTCTTTAGATTAGATGTAATTTCTGATTTTTCTTTTGATGCAGGAAATAGGCCTTTATGGGAGTTCCTGTCTGATCTCTTATATCGCAAATGGGTAGTATGCATCGAATCAGGACTCGAGAAACCCGATATCGTTTTTCCTTTCCATTCTTTTCTCTAATTACATTATTTTCAAATTATTTTGAGCAATATCTTTCTGATATGTGCAGATTTTGTATTTGTGTTTAATTTTAAAATTAATGTTATGAGTAATGTGGTTTCAAGTACCTTGCTTGGGTTAGGAATATTTTTATTGATAATAACTCCATTTATAATGTATGGAGTAAATCGTAAGTTGAAAAAAAACAGGAAACAAAAGAAATTGTTTCAGGTTTGTGAAGAGCAACATTTATCTTTTACGAAAACAGAAATATCAGATGATTTTTGTATGGGTATTGATGTGATTCTACACAAACTAATTTTTGTCAAATTTGTCGACAAAGAGAGTAGAATTCAGGTTATTGATCTTAGTCTGATTAAACATGCTGAATCAAGAAACAATTCTAGAAATCTCTCGGGAGATTCGTTTGGTTCTGTTATAGATTGTTTAGAACTGGTATTAAAACATAAAGATACATCTAAATCAGATATTCATCTTGAGTTATTTAATACGGAGAATAGTCTTCAGATTTCTACCGAATTATTAGTGGTTGATAAATGGGTAAAACTGATAAATGAAAGTCTGAAAAAATAAGGAAGGAAGGGACAATATCAAGTTGTCCCTTTTTCTTATTTCAATAGTTCCTTTTGTATTCTTTTTTTTCGGTAAGGATTTCTGTTTGACGGCCATCTCCCGTTTTAAAGTAGGTCGATAAGGTAATTCTGTCGACAATCTTTTGCAGGTATACAACCAGGTGTAAATGGGGACCCGACGACCAACCTGTATTTCCACTGTAGGCAATAAGTTGTCCTTGTTTAATACTATCACCTTCCTGAACAATAATGCCGTTTTTTTTGATGTGCACATAATCAGCAAAGGTCCCATCGGGATGATATATTGTTAATATGTTGTTGTAGGCCATGCAGTCTTTTTCAGGACAGTGGCGACTGTTGTTTTCGATAACCCTTATTACAACTCCATCACGAATGGCATATATTTCAGTTCCTTCATCCATATCAAAGTCCAGGGCATTTTCATTTCTGTGCGTCCTTTTTCCGTTATACCCTTGGCCAATAATTACAGAAAGACCTTTTCCGTAGGGTAAATTGTAGGCATAATTGGTGTCGTAACCAGATATCGTGTAGTCTCCAAAATTATAACTGGTTTTCAAAGAAAATTTACTGGACAGACTGGCGTCTTGCACAGAAATAGTGGAGATTTCTAACTGCTTACTTTGAGGGGGTAATACAACAGTAAATTGGTTGCCCTGTGATGAGACCATGTTTTTAAGACTTAAGTCGAGTTCTACAGAAACAGGGCAGTATTCATTATTGTCGGCTATAATCCGCAATCCTTTGTCGGTTTGCTCCTGGTATATCTTAACTTTAGTTTGACTGAATAGAGTCTGAAAGAAGCAAAGGAGAAACAGGCTGATAAATAAACGCATATTTACGGATTTTTGTTCATATTTATAAAGTAGAAATATCTTCAAAATTAATAAGAAATCCTTACGCCAAATCGTGTGCCATTTTTTTTAATGAATTGCTTTCGGACCAGTATTAACAAATCTCAGGGCAAACGCATTTAAATCGAAGAACATTAAAATAAAAATAAAAAAATTACGTATTTGCGATGATTCAAGTCGT
>PHDH01000122.1:10601-21714 GCA_002840935.1 Bacteroidetes bacterium HGW-Bacteroidetes-21
CTGATATACTAACCTATACTATCGCAATAACGAAAGTTTTTTTTATTTTTATTAGTGTTCTAAATGCGTTTGCCCTGTAACAAATCTCTTTAAATTTTTTATTTTTCATTTTTTTGATTAGTGACTATAACTTTATTTAATAAGTTGAGTATAAAATACTGTTGTTTATTTATGCAAGTATTAAAAAAAGTCATATTAAATTATTTATTGACAGCCTGTTCGTTTGGTTGCGTCTCTAATGTCACAGCTGGCAATACGATTGATTCACTTCAGCAGGTATTTAAGTCGGCAAAAAATGATAGTGTAAGATTGAAAGCATATTATCTTATGGGGGAAGAGTTTTTTGCCGTCGATCCGGATTCTTCTTTATATTTTTACCAAAGTGGACTCAATCTCTGCAAGAAGCTTGATTCTAAAGCTAAGAAAGAGAAGAATATTTTAAAGTATCAGGGACATTTGTTTCGGGCTGTTGGCAATGTGAATATTCAAAAAAGCGATTATGAAATAGCGCTAAATTATATTGATCAAGCATTGGCGTGTTATGCAGCTATTAAAAATGCGGATGGCATGTCGCAATGTTACAAAAGTATTGGTGCAGTTAGGTATTATCAGGGAGATGCGGTAAAATCGGTCGAAGCTTTTCAGTCGGCTATGAAAATTGCAGAGGCGTCGGGCAACATGGAGAGTTATTCGGATTGCCTTAATAATATTGGAATGGTGCATTATCAACAGGACAATAATGATATTGCTTTAGAAAATTTTAAAAAGGCTCTGGAAATACGTCTGAAATTAGGCATAAAGACGAAAATTGCAGAGTCGTATAATAATTTGGGAATTATTTATTCCGATGCAAATCAGCAACAATTGTCGTTGGACTATTATTTTAAGGCACTCGAAATATTTAAAGAATTGGGAGAAGAAATGCCGATTGGAAGAGCTTATAATAATATTGGTGTTGTGTATAAAGATATTGAGGATTTTCAGAATGCCGAAAAGTATTTTTATTTGTCGCTGGAGAATAAAATAAAAACATTGGATAAGAGAGGTCTCGCATTGGTGCTTGGTAATTTATCCGACATTTCTATTAGAAAGGGAAATTATCAGAAAGCAATACAATTGGCTGATAGTAGTCTTGCCATGGCAAAGCAAATTGGATCGCTACAGGTAGAATCTAATGCCTATGGATATTTGTACGATGCCTATGAAAAGAAAGGAGACTATAAACAATCGCTGTTTTATCATAAATTGCTAAAAAAAACGAGTGATAGTCTGAATAGTGTCGCAAAATTCGAGACTATCAGCGATTTGGAAGCAAAATACGAGAATGAAAAAAAACAGTTGCAAATCGAAAACCTGACGAAAGAAAAATCACTCCAGGTGGTAGAGTTAAAAAACAAATCACTCCAGCTAAGTCGTCAGCGTAGTGTCATTATTTTTGTCGCCATAGGCTTGTTAATGGTACTTGTTTTTTCGATTTTGCTTTTACGGCAATCGCGGGCCAGAAAAAAGGCAAATCAGCTGTTGGCGCAACAGAATCTCGAAATACAGCAGAAAAACGAAGAAATTTCTTCGCAGAGAGATGAAATTGAAACCCAGCGCGATCTGGTATATCAACAAAAGGAGCATATTGTAGAAATTCATAAAAAAGTAACCGATAGTATTAATTATGCCAAAAGGATACAGGAGGCAGTATTGCCCACAAGAGATTCCTCCAAAGCGCTATTGGGTGAACATTTTATACTCTATAAACCCAAAGATATTGTGTCGGGCGATTTTTACTGGACAACTCGGGTCAATCAGTGGTTGGTGATTGCTGTTGCCGATTGTACCGGACATGGTGTGCCAGGTGGATTTATGTCTATGCTGGGGATTTCCTTCTTGAATGAAATTGTACGCAAAAAGGAAGTAACACAAGCCAATCATGTACTGAACCACCTGAGAGACGAAATTATTAATGCCATGAAACAAACCGGTTCATCTGGAGAGCAAAAGGATGGCATGGATATTTCACTTTGTGCTATTGATACCAAAACACTGGAATGCCATTGGGCGGGTGCAAATAATTCGCTTTACATTATTAAAAATACAGCCTTTGGCCATTTGCCGTTAGCCACCAGCCTGCCGGCAGGCAAGGTTGGCCCGGATACACTAGCCAATAGACAATTAATCGAACTAAAAGGTGATCCCATGCCCGTAGCAATCCATTCGCAAATGAAAGATTTTACTAATCATATTATTCAGCTTCAAAAAGGAGATACTCTGTATTTGTATACCGATGGTTATTCCGATCAGTTTGGTGGCCCTTCGACCAAAAGTGGGGGCAAGAAATTTATGTCTAAAAGATTCAGGGAATTGTTAATCGATATAAGTCAGCAGCCCATGGCAGAACAAAAAGCCATTTTGGAAAAAACTATAGAGGATTGGAAAAACGGAGCTGTGGGGAAATTTGAACAAACAGATGATATTACCGTTTTAGGATTAATATTGGTCTGAGGGAATGCTGTTTTTCCAAACGAGGTAGTCTGAAATGGTTTTATTTGTATTAGTAAAAGTCATATTAAGTTTGTTGACTGCTTTTTTGTTCTCGTAAAAATTCCTGATACAAAGTATTTTCGAATTGTTAAAACTCAATTCTGATTTAAAACCAAGAAATTTTAAAATACTTCCCAGGAAACCTGCAGTTTGAATTATCCATCCTGATATTTGAATGATTTTGGGTTTTTGATGAGATTCCTGTTTTACATTCTGAAAGAATTCTCTGAAACTTAGATTATCGCCAGCCAATAAGTATCGTTCCCCATTTTGTCCTTTCTCCATGGCTCGAATAATCCCTTTGGCTACATCGCGTACATCTACAAAATTCTTGCCGCCGGGTGGACAAAAAATCAGCTTTTTGTTTAAACCCATCTTTAAAATTCGTCCGGAATGCGGATTGAAATCCATTGGGCCAATCATAAATGTTGGATTTACAATTACAGCATCAATCTCTTTTGTGATGGATGCATGAAGAACTTCTTTTTCAGCCAGAGATTTGCTTAATGCATAGCCCGATTTTTTGAAAAGTGAAGACATTTCATGTTCTTCATTGCCCGGTTTTTCTTTGCTTCCATATCCCATGGTATTAGCAGTGCTGACGTATATCATTCGTCTACAGCCTGCATTTTTAACAGCTTGAATTAACAGCCGGGAGGCATTTACGTTCACTGGAAAATAATCATTGACATGTCGGTGCTTTTGGCTGGTGTCCGCCGCTACGTGAATCACAATATCCATTCCTCTGACGGCATTGTTTACATCGTTTTCCTGTGTAATCTGACCAAAAAAACTTTCGAAAACCAAACCCTCGAGGGCAGGAGCTTTGGCTCCATTACGCATCATCGTTCTAACATGATACCCACTTTTAATGAGCTCGTGGATCACGTGTCCTGATAAAAAACCATTGGCTCCCGTTACTAAAACTTTCATACATCAATTATTTAAAGTGTTGAACTTAGTGCACTGGCTACTGGTATTCCAGGGTTGATTTCCCGACGAACAACTCGAGAAAGCAAAGGTAATTTCCATGCATTTGGCAGAAGCATCATAAGTAACCAATTGATTTTGTTGAGTATTCCGGGAAGGATAAGAGAATCTCTTTTTAAAAGTTGTTGGATGGCAATATATGCCAGTCTTTCCGGACTTACCAATCCCATTTTGCCGAAAAATCCCTGCTTTTCAATTCGAGCTGTTACATCAGCATTCGTTTTTATGGGTCCCGGGTGAATAACGCTGACAAATACGCCAGTTCCTTTTAGTTCTTCATGCAATCCGCGGGAAAACGAGTATACGAATGCTTTGGATGCCGGATAAACCGTTTTGAAAGCAAAGGGACTGAACGACGCCATACTGGCCACGTTTAATATGTATGATTTTTCGTGTTTTTTTAATTCTGGCAAAAGTAAGCGCGTGAGTAACGATGTAGTTCTGACATTTACTTGTATAATAGTGTCGACATATTCGGGACTTGCTTCGCCAAAAGCTTTGGTGCCACCCAATCCTGCGTTGTTGATCAGCATATACACCGGAGCAATGGAGCTGGCCCATTTGCTGACTTCATAAACGGAGTCTCTTTCAAAAAAATCGGTTTCAAAATAACGCACATCCACTCCGTGTAAACTTTTAATCTCTTCGCAAAGTTCAGAAAGTCCTTCATTTTTAAGTGATACCAGTAAAAGATTGATTTTTCTTGATGCCAGTTCCATGGCGATTGCTTTTCCCAGACCCTGACTGGCGCCTGTAATCATTGCATATTTATTTTCTGTTGTTTTCATTGTTTTATCATTTTTATGGAAATTTAATTTTGAGGATTTTAAAATGCGTAAAATCAGGAAATAGTATCCAGTAGCAAGGATCAAACCTGTAATGCATCCCCCAACTAATAGCGAGAGGAAAACTGGTATTCCTGCTTCTTGAAAATTTTCCAGAATGTTGCCCTTGAATAACTCTAATATTTTAATGTTTTTACTCACACCTAGTATACATGCTCCTATTTTGTAGTTTATTGGGTACAGGAACAATCCTTTTGTCCAGTTTGTGTTGATGACACCAACTATTGCAGCAGCTTTGCTAAGTTTTAAAATCCATGCAAGAAGAATGCTGATAATGATCTGCATCCCGATTAATGGCGTCACTCCCATGAAAGATCCGAGGGCAAAACTACGGGCTACCATTTTTGGTTCACCAGCCAGCTTTAGCACTTTTTCTGACAATTGTTTTTTGAACGATTTCATAATAGTTTGTCTAATGGCAAAGAATGACTTTAAGATTCAGAAGATTGCGCAGAAAAGCACCTCTCACTACTGGGTCTTGAATGAATCTTGGGAATTCAGGTGCAGTATAACTTATAGCTGAAAAAGAAAGGTAAATGTTGCCATTTCCTAGATCTGCAATTTTCCAGATGGCTTTGTAATTCATGAATCGTTTTACATTTTTCTTTTCAGGCAATGTGTTGTCTTTGCTGATCATTTCAATGGTGGCCATGGTAGGTGTCAGGTAATTTAATTTTGATACAGCTACCAGATCGCGACTTTCGAAAGGCCAGGGCAGTGAGAAGTAAGTGTAAGAACTCCAAATGTTTTCGCTTTCTTTCTTTATCAGGTAAGCATCACTTACATTTTCCATCCAGAGTTTTGTCTTTGAAGGGTCGCATAATGTACAGATGACAGAGTTCATGGAGCCGGGAATCGTCATTTCGCCTTTGCGTTCTTTTACTGAAAGATCTTTGGTTATGTTTACCCAGCGTTCATAAATGGTGATGCCGGACTTGGAGTCAACTTTTTCCCAACTTTCGGTGGCAAAACTGTGACTTGCTGTCAGCATTAATGCGACCATCAGGCTAAAACCTGCTTTTTTAATTTTTTTCGTTTTCATAGTATTGATGTTTTATGGTTTTCTGATACTATGGCAACTTAAAAACGAAAAACCCCTATCCGGGGTAAAAATATTTTTTAATTATTTTGACGATTAGATTTGTCAACTTTTTAAAAGTTGACAAATCTGAAGACAAAACGGAATTGTTAGAATTTAAAATTCAAACTTCCATACCATCCCGGCCAGAAATCAAAACGTGTGTTGCGAGGAGCAAAATGTTCCCTGTTTTTTGGAAGAACAGCTTCAATATATTTGTTATTTATTGAGCTCGCGGCACCTGCAATTAGTGCGTTGTATGATGGACCAGCACTTAAATAAATATATTTTCCCATGCGTAACGATAAACGGGCAGACAGACTAACCCGGCTCATGGTTGTAGAGTCGAAGCGGCCTGTGGAATTGATTATAGAACTCAACATTTCAATATTTAACCCTAATCGTCTTGTGGACTTAAAATGTGTTCCTAATCCATAATTGATTCCCCAACTTTCGTAATGATCTGTGGCTCGTCCTGAAATGCCAATAATGCTATATAGTTTAGGAGTTCCCATGTTGAATAAAAGATAAGTGTTTTGGAGTTCGTCAGCGGCTATAGAAAAGGAATAATAGCCATGTTTAATAATATTAATTAAGCCCATAGGAGCCCCATCAGAAGTGTCGGCAATATTAATTAGGCCAAATTGGAAGTGGGGGCGGGGAGCGTAATTTATCATTCCTGCCAGCTGAGTGCCGGTTTCTGCTCCTCTGGAAATGTTGACTCCAAAGGAAAACTGCAAACCCCGTAAACTCTTTTTACAGACATTGATAAGTCCAGCCATCTGAACACCCCGGACGGTATCCGCTCCAATATTTCCCATACAACTTATTTGTATCCCGTTTACATTATTTCCTGTTCTGTTCAATAATCCTGAAGCCTGAAATCCATTTACATCTTTTTCAGAGAGGTTTACTAAACAACATAGTTGAATGCCGTTAACATCGTATTTGTTGATGTTGACTATGCCTCCCGCTTCGAAGCCTGATACCCCTGCAGAATATCCTCCAAGTAAGTTAATTGAAAAATGGTTGACAATAGATCCGTTCATTCTGAGATTGGTCCCAATATTTGGAAGCAGGGATAATTGAGCAGGACGTCTGTCTGGTATCCACACATTACGACTGTTGATGAGCATTTCGTCGCTTACAAAAGTTTTAATCATTCGAAAAGTGATGGTGTCTGTATGAGTTATCTTCACAGGTTGGCGGCTGCTGATTCTTTTTACAGGGACCTCTGTCATTTTCAAAGAAAAGGCAACAGACCTTTTTTCAGAAGGCTTATAAATAATAACACTATCACAATACTCTGTTTTGCTGCATCGTAGTCCAAGATAGCGGGTTTTGGGCTCGAGTGTCAAGGAGAAATTTCCAGAGCTATCGCTTAAAACAGACTGCATGCTGCCCATATCATAAATGGTAGCTAAGGGAATGGGAAGCCCTGTTCTTATATCATTAATATTTCCTGTAACGGTACAAGATTGTTGGTTTTTGGGGATGTCGTTTTTTGAAAGTTTACGAAGTATTATAATGTATTTGCCGGTACTCTTAAAGTAAAAATCTTTGCCTAGTATAGATGTTAGTACTTTTCCCAGAGGTTTGCTGTTGACTTTGATGGGAACAGGGAAAACTCCTTGTAATATATCTGAATTATATGAAAAACTAACGTTGAAAGTTTTCTCGATTTGATAAAGAATAGCTTCAGTAGTTTCATTAGACGTTTGTAACGAAATTTTTTTTTCAAGTATACTTTCCTGACTATATGTTCTGGTGAATATTAACCCAAAAACAAATATGAAAATCGAGGCGATGATTAATCTATTCATCTTTAATTTTGAATTCAAAAGTTGTTCCGTCCTGAATGAAATCTATGTTGAATGATTCTGCAATAATTGACATGATTTTTTCTATGGGCAACTTGTCGAAACTGGCTGTGAGTTTAAGGTCGTTTATTTCTTTGTTTTGAGGAATGACTTTTATTTTAAAGTTCTTTTCAAGAACGGAAAAAACAGATTCAAGCCGGGTTTTGTTAAATACCAGTGTTTTATTGATCCAGTATATTTCATTTTCGTTAGTAGTCTCAGTCTTGTCAAATTTTTGACTTTGCTTATTGTATACTCCTTTGTAACCTGCTGTAAGATATACTGTATCTGTATTCTGATTATCTGCTTTTGTGGTATAGAGCATGACTTTTCCGGTTTTAACAAAAACTTCAATAGTTTCGTTTTCCTGATAGGCATGTATATTGAAAGATGTGCCAACTACTCTGACTTGAATATCGCCGGCAGTAATAATAAATGGGTGTTCCGGATCGGGAGTTACGTTAAGAAAAGCTTCCCCATTGAGTGTAATATTGCGAGCATCTCCTTTGAACTTCTCGGGATAGAAGAGGGTAGAATTTTTATTTAAATGAATTTCCGAACCATCTGCCAGCTGTTGAATTGTATCGTTGTTGACTGTCTGAATAGAGAGCATTTTAGGATTGTCAAATTGTAAGTATGCTATGTAACCAATAATTATTAAGGGAATAATTACTGCTGCTACTTTAAGTGTGAATGAAATTAAAGATGGCCTTTTAACAGGGGTGTTTGAATTTATTCTTTTATTCAGTTTTTGCCAAGCAATATCTGTATTTACATCAGCTGGTAAGGGAAGTGTCTCTGCCGCATGATGCCAGATATCCTGAAATGCTTTGAAATGAGCTTGGTTTTCTGGATTGGCTTCAATCCATTCTTTTACCCACAGAGAGTCTTCGGGACTCGTTTCTCCGTTAAGATAGGCGATCAGGAGATCGGGGTTTATATTTTCTGGGTATGCTTTCATTCTACTTCATGACAATTAAATCGCATTTTTCACCTATTGCTTATTTGAAAATACTTGTAACAAAATATTGGTCAGTATGATAAATTCGGGAAGAAAGTCTTTGAGCGCTTCCCTCAGAAATTGCATGGCCTTTCCCATCTGATTTTCTACAGTTTTTACCGAGATTCCTAATATCTCAGCGACCTCCTTGTATTTTCTCTCTTCGTATCGAATCATCATAAATACCTTTTTTCGCTCTGGAGGAAGTTTATCTACTGCGTTAGTTATGGCTGCTTGAAGCTCTGATAAATTTCCCATTTCTTCATAAGAATCTTCTATTCTTTGTTTTTCATTAAGTACATGTTGGGTGTATGAATCTCTCACTTTTAGATGCTTAAAATAATTCAAACAACTGTTGTGGGTGGCTCTGAATAAATAGGATTTTAGTGAAGTTTGAATATCAAAGGTGTTCCTTTTTTGCCATAACTGAAAAAACAAATCCTGCACTATTTCTTCCGAAAGATCTCTGTCTGTCAATAGCTGGTTAGCATAAGCACATAAATATTTGTAATAAGTCTTGAAGACCGATTCAAAGGCTTGTTGATCGCCTTGCCTTATTCGTTCACAGATATGCTTTTCCTGATTTTCCAATATGAAAAATATTGGAGGCAAAAATACGAAATACAATCAAATACATTTAAAGTTAAAGTTTAATTTTATGTATAAGCAATTAATAAGGACGTAACTAAAAGTCATTTTTTTGCTAATTAAACTTTTTTCACACAAAACTATTGCAAGGTAAAAAGGAAAGCAGTAATTTTGACTTTTAAACTAAATAAGTCGAAAAGTGTGAAAAATTCTGACGAAATACGTGAACAAATTATTGATGCTGCCCGGGAAGTCTTTAGTCGTTATGGTTTCCGGAAATCTACGCTGGACGAAGTGGCTATGAGGATTAATAAAGGGAAAAGTTCCATCTATTATTATTATCCAAGCAAAGAGGATCTTTTTAAAGCGGTAGTTGAAAAAGAAACCATACTTTTTAAACAGGCATTATTTAAAGAATTTTCAGCTCAGAAAACAGCTACCGATAAGCTTCGTTCCTATGTTTTAACTCGTATGATTCGATTTCAAATGTTAGCTAATTTTTACGAAGCTATACGAAGTGATTATTTATCTCACTTGCCTTTTATTAATGAAATAAGGGGTAAGTATGATGCAGATGAAACTTCTGTAATACAAAGTATAATATACGAGGGAATAGTGCGGGAGGAGTTTCATGTTGAAGATCCGGCTTTGGCAGGAACAGCCATTGTAATTGCTATGAAAGGACTTGAAATGCCCCTCATGATTAATGAAATAATTAACGAAAATGAATTACGAAAAAGAGTCGAAGGTTTGCTGAAAATTCTTTTTTATGGTATCGTGAAAAAGTAAAATGCATTCGACTTAATTGTTTAAAAGGTCTAAAATTATTATGAAAAAGATTTCTGAAAAAATTGTCCGTTTGAGGATCGTTGTGATTGTCCTGGTGTTTTTGATCACTATAGGACTTGGTTATTTTATTCCTCGTTTGAAAGTGAATCCCGATGTGATGAGTTATTTGCCCAAAGATGATGCAGTCGCTATGCAATTTGAGGACGTGGGGAAACGTTTTGGGGGTAATCAAACAGTTATTGTCGGGGTCAAATCGGATGATATATTTACGGAAAAAACGCTGAGTCTGATCAGGGATATTACCGATTCTCTTCGCGTTACTGACGGCATAAGATCCGTAGTAAGTCTTACGAATATTATTGATATCAGAGAAGTGGATTCGGTGTTAACTGTTTCCAATCTGATTGACGAGTACGAAATTCCTAGCGAGCCAAAGGATTTGGATAGTATTCGACAGTACACCATGTCAAAAGATTTATACAATGGCTTTATTGTCTCGGCCGATTCGAAAATGACGATGATTGCTGCTAAAATTGAGCAGGAAATAACGGAGACGATAGACACGAATCTGACAGGGAAAGCACTCATGGTTTATTATGCGGATAAATATCCTGGAAAAATGTACGAGTTTGAGCAGGATGCGGATACTATGAAGATTAAGATTAATAAAGCCGCAGTGGCTGACCAGATTAGAGATAAGCTAAGAACCGATTTTCCCGATGCAGAATTGTATTTTGGAGGACTTTCGTTTATGGTTCAGGATATTGGTGATATTATTATGCATGATATTATGTTGCTGGGTCCCATTGCATTTCTGTTTATCCTGATGGCATTGTATCTTGGATTCCGTAATTTTAGAGGAGTTTTTCTTCCTGTTCTTACCGTCTTAATTGCAATTATCTGGACACTCGGACTGATGGCCATCTTAGGCTACGAAATTACATTGGTATCGAATGTCACACCCATAATTCTCTTGGCAGTCGGAAGTGCTTATACTATTCATGTTGTAAACAGAATTGGAATGGAAGAACGTAATGGCGGTAATTACAAAGAGAATATTGTGGCTGCACTCAAATACATTATTATACCCGTATTTCTTGCTGCCGTGACAACTATGATTGGGTTCCTTTCCTTTATTTATGGTTCTTATCTTACAATGATTCGGGATTTCGGCATATTTACTGCTATTGGGGTAGTATTTTCTCTCATTCTTTCATTGAGTTTTGCTCCGGCAGTTATTTCTTATTTCCCTCCGAAAAAGAGAACAAAAACCGAAGACAAACCCGAAAAGGGAATCATTGCTGCTATGTTGATGTTTTTTTATCGATTATCCGTATTTCGTGGAAAATGGGTCATACTGGCCTGGATTATTCTTGCTGGAGTAATGACATTTGGTGGATTTAAACTCGAGAGGCGGGTCGATTTACTCGAT
>PHDH01000123.1 GCA_002840935.1 Bacteroidetes bacterium HGW-Bacteroidetes-21
AGCATCGGTAAAAGATGTTTTATTTCCAGTTCCTGGAAATGGATCCCCAGTATCGCCGCCATTATTGGTTGTGAGTGTGCCGTCTGCTTCTTCAATATCAACTCCCTGATGGGTTTCATCGTCATTTACGGTGTTTGCTGACCAATGAGAATTTATATAAGAACCGTCTATATGATATATGAGCATACCATGTCCAGGCAGTCTGTAATCCCATGTTCCAGCTGTTTTTTGACGATTTTCAAACAGAAAATACTCATTGGTTGTGTTGGTGTTTACACGATATACCATGGTGTTTGTCAATGTATTATTTAGTGTGTAGGTTCCTGGAGTACTGAGAGTGGTAGGTGTTAACCATCCCAATTGAAATTTAGACCAGCAATTTTGAGCAGGAGGAGTTTTTCCGCTGTTTAACCAAGAACCACCAGCCATGACGTCCCAGTCGCCAATGGCATTTGAACTATAATCGGTATCATATAAATCTGGTAAACCAAGGTTATGTCCGAGCTCATGTATCATAACACCAACTGTGATCATACTTGTTGATGTGCTGAGCTTTTCGGGTTGCATAGTATAGGTAGAAGCACGAACACCGTCGAAAACCAGATTGTAATTATAAATACTTCCTGTATGCGACCAAACATCATTGGTATTACTTGTGGCTTCTTGCCCTGGTCCCTGATGAAAGAAAGCGATGGCATCAATTTCTCCATCGCCATCATTGTCGAATTGAGAAAAATCGAGCGAAGCATTGGCCGTATTTGCAGCATTTACAGCGTCTCGGGCCAGAACGGGCCAGTTAGACTGAGGTCCGTAGTAGTCGTGAGTATTTGCAACAGTAACCCAATTAAGAACAGTCGCTTCAATGGTCATTTGGTTATATGAAGAAACCAGATAATAATCTTTTACAGAACCAGTGGCGGTCTGAAAATTATAACCGGTTTGATTCATGTAATTGTCGAAGTTTGTCTGTGTGTATGTGGTTGTAGTATTTGAAAAATTTACAAGAATAACGAGCATTTTAAAAGTCGATTTTGCTTTGGGCGCAGGTCTGTTATTATTGGGGATAAAGCTTTCTTTTCGCATGATATCCATCTGACTTTTAGAATATTTGATGCCTTTAGTCAGGCGTTTGCAAAGAGCTATTTCCTGATAGGATCTTTCCTGTGCATTGTGAGATAGTATGTTAGACGAAATCATGTCTCCGCTTTCATTTAAAATGGCATATTCCCAACCTCCTGTCAGTTTATTTCGGATCAGGGTAAATTGATCTTCAGAAACAGCCCAGTTGACATCCTGATCTCCTTTAAGGGTTAGGGTGAGCTGGGTTTGATCGGGTTGAAGAAAAGAAATTGGATAAGGGTAGGCGGGCACAGATCCATACTGTACAACAGATTGTCCATGACCTATTACGGCAAATGCCATAAGCAAAAGATAGCATAATAGTTTTCTCATAAAATAGATTTAGGTTACATCAAAGTTAGTGAATTATTTTATAAATTTGCACCAAACAGTTCATATGACATTCTGGTTACTGGACTTTCTTATTCAAATCAATCGTACCTGCTTATTCTAAGAAACGTACGGCACGCCTCTCTTTTTTCTAGTTCTCTTTTCTTCAACAAAAAAACAACATGATTATGAATAAGTATATTATTGACTCAAATTTTCTTGATTATAAGTCCATTTCAGTATTACTAAAAAATCCTGAAATAAAAATATCATTGTCTGCAGAAGCAATTCAAAGAATTGAAAAATGCAGAAATTATCTGGATCAAAAAATTGCCCAGGCAAGTGTGCCAATTTATGGTGTAAATACAGGTTTTGGCTCTTTATGCGATACAAGTATATCTGAATCTGATCTGGAACAATTACAATACAATCTGGTTGTTTCTCATGCCTGCGGAATGGGGGATGAAGTGAAACCGGAAATCGTAAAACTTATGCTCCTGCTGAAGGTTCAGGCATTATCCAGAGGTTATTCGGGAGTTGCGATAGAGACAGTGCAGCGATTGGTCGATTTTTACAATAATGATATTATTCCTGTAGTTTATCAGTTAGGATCATTAGGTGCATCAGGAGACTTGTCGCCCTTGGCACATTTGTCGCTTCCTTTACTGGGTTTGGGCGAAGTCTATTTTAAAGGTGAACGCATGCCTTCTGCCGAAGTCTTGACTCATTTTAATTGGAAGCCGCTCCGACTTAAATCAAAAGAAGGCCTGGCATTACTGAATGGAACTCAGTTTATGGGGGCATATAGCGTTCAGATTTGTCTTCGTACTTTTAGTCTTTCTAAATGGGCAGACGTGATTTCTGCCATTTCTTTGGATGCATTTGATGGTCTGATAAGTCCTTTTCACCCATTGATACAGGAGGTGAGACCACATAAAGGACAGAGAAATACTGCCCAGCGAGTAAGAGAGTTGTTAACAGATAGTGAAATTACAAAACAGTCAAAAAAACATGTGCAGGATCCGTATTCGTTCAGATGTATTCCACAGGTTCATGGAGCCTCTAAAGACACAATCGATTATGTCTCAGATGTTATTGCTCGGGAAATAAATTCTGTGACGGATAATCCCACCGTTTTTCCAGATGAAGATCTCATCATTTCTGCCGGAAATTTTCATGGACAACCTATAGCCATTTCAATTGACAGTCTTTGTATTGCGTTGGCCGAATTAGGTAATATTAGTGAGAGAAGGACATATCAACTTATAAGCGGAAAACGAAACCTGCCTCATTTTTTGGTTGTAAATCCAGGTCTCAATAGTGGATTTATGATTCCGCAGTATACGGCAGCTTCAATTGTTAATCAGAATAAAATACTCTGTACTCCTGCTTCGGTAGATTCTATTGAATCTTCTCAGGGACAGGAAGATCATGTGAGCATGGGCGCCAATGCCGTAACAAAGGCATGGCGGGTAGTGGAGAATGTCGAAAGAATTTTGGCCATTGAGTTATTTAATGCAGTTCAGGCACTTGAATTTAGACGCCCTCTAAAATCTGGTTCTGCTATTGAGAAAATGGTGGAAGAGTATCGGAAAATTGTGCCCTTCATTGAAAATGATTGTATTATGCATGATCAGATGAAATCCAGCCTGCGTTTTATTAGAGATTATCCCATTCATAATGATATTTCAGGCGCTTTCTGATTTTTTTACTTTTTTTCTGAATGATATTTCAAAAAAAAACTTTATTTTCGTAAAAAAAAAGAAAATGAAATTCTCGATATACCTGTTTCTTGCGTTGTTTTTTATCGGACTCAATGCTTGTAAGAAAGATAAGGAAACACCCGTAGATGATACAAATACGCCTGTTCCTTCATTGGCATGGACCCAAGCTGAAATGGATACCATTCAATATGGGGATACAAGTCTGGCTATGCGGGTTTATCTTACAACTAATCTGGCTGATTCTCTGCTGTTAAGAAAAACTTCAAGGAATGTAGTTCCTGATTCAAATGATGTGGTATTAACAACTTTGATAAAACGCATGTATAAAGCCATGATAGACGAGGGTGGTGTAGGTATTGCTGCGCCTCAGGTTGGCATTAATCGTAATATTTGCTGGGTCAGACGTCAGGATAAAGTAGGTAAACCTTATGAAGTTTATCTCAATCCAAAAATCGTAATGACATCAGAACTAACGATTAATTTTAATGGTGATGGCTGCCTCTCTATTCCTGGAATTACAGGTAAAACTTTAAGATGGAGAGCTGTAGGAATAGAATACGACTTGTTGGATGGAACACATCATTCTGAAGTTGTCGATGGATATACTTCAATGCAATTTACGGCTGTGTGTTTTCAACACGAAATTGATCATTTGAACGGAATTCTTTTTGTAGACAGAATTGTTCTTTAAATAAGTAAATTAACAACTAAAACAAACTAATATGGGACTTTGGGATAAAATTAAAGGCGAATTTATTGATATCATCGAATGGTTGGATGCCTCGAGTGATACTATGGTGCATCGTTTTGAACGTCATGAAAATGAAATAAAAAACGGAGCCAAACTTACCGTGAGAGAATCACAGGTAGCTGTTTTTATTAACGAAGGTCAGCTGGCCGATGTATTTAAACCTGGGATGTACACCCTGACAACGGAAAACCTACCCATTCTTTCAACACTTAAAGGTTGGAAGTATGGCTTTAATAGTCCGTTTAAAGCCGAAGTTTACTTCGTAAATACAAAGCAATTCACCGATTTAAAATGGGGAACTCCTAATCCTATTATGTTACGTGATGCTGAATTCGGACCCATTCGTATTCGTGCTTTTGGAAATTATTCAATGCGCGTAGTTGATGCCGCAAAATTTATTCGCGAAGTTGTAGGTACAGATGGCAATTTTACTTCTGATAAAATTACAGATCAGTTAAAAAATCTGGTGGTAACTCGTTTTACCGATGCCGTAGGCGAAAGTAAAATTCCTGTTTTAGATATGGCTGCAAATTACAATGAATTTTCAAAATTCGTTGAAACCCAACTAAAACCTGAATTTCAGGAATATGGTATTGATTTAACCAAATTATTGGTTTCTAATATTTCCTTACCACCCAATGTTGAAGAAGCACTTGACAAACGTAGTACATTAGGAATTATGGGAGGAATTGGTCAATATACACAAGTTCAGACTGCCGATGCTATTCTAGCCGCTGCAAATAATCCTTCCAGTGGTGGTATGGCCGGCGCTGGTATGGGCATGGGTATGGGCATGAGTATGGGAAGTACAATGATGGGTGCTATGAATCAGGCTCAACAACCACAACAGCAGCAAGGTGCAGGTGCTCCTCCTCCGTTAGTGCAATTTTTCCTTGTTCTTAATGGACAGCAGGCAGGTCCTTTTGATATGAACGGATTAAAGCAACATGTGGCAGGTGGACAACTAACCCCCGAAACATTGGTATGGAAAAATGGACTGGCTAACTGGATTCCTGCTTCACAGGTAGTAGAATTGGCTTCATTATTCCAGACTCCTCCTCCGATTGCTCCTCCAGTACCTCCCGTAGGATAATTTTAAAATAAAATAATCATATGGAAGAACCAATATTGAAGGATACCAATCAAAAAGAGGTAACCTGTAAAAATTGTGCTGCCAAATTAACCTTCAAACCAGGGACATCGTCTCTGGTTTGTGAATATTGTGGCGCTGAGAACGAAATAGAAGTTCAGGAAACTGTTGCCGAAGAACTGGATTTCGATAAATTCATCAGTGAAGAATATAATAATATCCAAAAGGAAGAAGTGACTACTGTCGCTTGCGAATCCTGCGGCGCTAAAACGACATTCAATCCGCATGTCGTGAGTGATTTTTGCCCCTTTTGTGGTTCTGTTCTCGTTTCTAAGAAACCCGAAACCAGTAATTTCTTCAGACCCAGCTTATTGATTCCATTTACTCTGGACCATAAAAAAGCCTTTGAAAATTTTCAATTGTGGATTAAAAAGTTGTGGTGGGCTCCTTCTAATCTGAAAAAATATGCTGTTCAGGAAGAAAAGCTAAAAGGTTTGTATATTCCTTATTGGACATACGACTCACAGACATATTCCAGATACACAGGACAACGTGGAGATGATTATTATGTGACTGAAACACGAACCGTGAATGGCAAAACAGAATCGCATCAAGTGAAAAAGACACGTTGGACTTCGGTCAGTGGAAATATTTCGCATTTTTTTGATGACGTTTTGGTATGTGCGTCTAAATCTCTACCTGTTAAGTATATCGACAAGTTGGAACCTTGGGATTACACTAAAATGTTGAATTACGACGAAAAGTTTGTCAGTGGATTCACCACAGAAACTTATCAGGTAGATGTGAAAGAAGGATTTGGGAATGCCAAAGTGAAAATGGAAGACGTAGTTAGATCACTCGTCAGACAAGATATTGGCGGAGACCATCAGCGGATTTCCACATTGAGTATTAATTACGACAAAATTACCTTTAAACACCTATTGCTCCCCATTTGGGTGAGTGCCTATCGTTACAAGAAAAAAATCTATCGTTTTCTTGTGAATGGCCAGACGGGTAAAGTGCAGGGCGAACGTCCCTGGAGTTGGATTAAGATTACACTGGCAATACTTGTTGGATTGGCCATTATTGCAGGTGCCATTTATTTAATTGATGCTTATTCACAAAATGCATAAAAACAGTATTTTCTTTCTTCTCATCCTCATTTCTCTGTTTTCATGCAAGAAGAAAGAAGAAAACTATAGCTTGAACGGGAAAGTCAGTGACATCATCACTGGCTCTCCTATTTCAGGTGTTACGCTGGAAGTTCAGGGTAAAGTTATCAGTAGTTCAACCTACAGTTCGATGTTTTCGACATTTGCTACAGGTACATCCGGCTCGGATGGCTATTATGCTCTGGATTTCGAAAAAGAAAAAGTGACCGTTTTTAAACTGATTGCCCGAAAGAATGGCTATTTGCTTTATGAAATAGAGTTTTCCCCGGATTTGCTTTCCAGTGGCTCTTATACTCTGGATGTATTGTTGGCAAATAATGGATGGATTTCTGTCAGAGTTGTTAATGCTTTGCCATCATTTGCCAATGACGAGTTTTCCTATCGCTTTTTGAATATTCCTGTCGATATCGCTTCTTCCTGTGGAAGTGGTTACAATTCCTTTTCAGGCATAGTAGATCAGCAAGTGGAAGCATGTTTTGTGCCTGGAGGAATGAATTTAGTTATAGAGAAAAATTACAATCACGAACAAACACATATTCAAACTTTCGATACATTATATATTATTCCAAATGATACACTGGAATACATTATACAATACTGATTTTAATGTTTCATAAGCATGAGTTAATATTTAAAGCTATACTTGCAGCAGAAGCGGCTAGTAAAGCAATTTTGAAAATCTATTCTGAAGGATCTGGAAAAGTTTATCTTAAAAGTGATCAGTCGCCTTTAACAGACGCTGATTTGGCTGCCAATAATGAAATAATTTCTATTTTATCAGACACAAATATACCTCTGTTAAGTGAAGAGGGGAAAGATATTGAATATAGGCTTAGGTCACAGTGGGATTTATTCTGGATGGTCGACCCACTGGATGGAACCAAGGAGTTTATCAGCCGGAACGGTGAATTTACTGTCAATATCGCGCTTATTGAAAAAAATAAACCCATAGGAGGTGTAATCTGGGTTCCTGTAAAAGATACTTTGTATTTTGCATTGAAGGGAATGGGAGCCTATAAGAAATCCGGATTTCAAGCTTCCCATTGTCATTCCTTACAAGATGTAATGAGTTTATCTGAAAAAATCTCAGCCTCAACACCACAAAAAACTTTGAAAGTAGTTGCGAGTCGTTCGCATTTAAACAAAGAAACACAAGATTTTATTTCCGACTTATCCAATAAATTTGGTAAAGTAGAGCTGATTTCCTGCGGAAGCTCGCTAAAATTTTGCACGATGGCCGAAGGTAAGGCGGGTATTTATCCGCGTTTTGGTCCCACCATGGAGTGGGATACGGCGGCAGGTCATGCAATAGCCGAAGAAGCAGGATGTATTGTTAAGCATGAAAATGGCAAAGATTCATTTGTATACAATAAAGAAAACCTTTTGAATCCAGCTTTTGTGGTTTGGAATAAAGGGTATTTATAATCACTATTGCGAATAGTCTTACTTTCATTATAAACGAATTAATGAATATCATCAATGACTAATCTTATCTGATAAGCATTTATTATTCGGCAAAATAAAAGTAGAATAAGGAATTACCTTGCATTAAATGCTTTATATTTGTATTTAAAATATTATTTGAAACAAATATGAAGCATTTTTTATCTGTTTTATTTGTTCTTTTGATTGTAGGAGTATCCATTTTATCTGCTCAGGATACAATCGAGGAAGTTGACGAATGTTTAGATTTTTATGTAATTGAAGTGAAACCTGAGTTTCCGGGCGGGGAAGATGCCTTTTTAAAGTATATAGCAGGAAACACAAAATACCCTGCCGAAGCCAGAGACAAAGGAATACAAGGAATGGTTTTTATTCAATTTATTATTGACAAAACTGGGGAAGTGACGGATGTAAAAGTGTTGAAAAGTGTAGATCCTATTCTGGATAAAGAAGCCATGAGAGTAGTCAAAGGAATGCCTAAATGGACTCCAGGAAAACAACGTAATAAGTTCGTAAAAGTCTCATACCAGGTCCCATTTAATTTTAAGTTATAACAGAATGTTATGATATTTTTTTAAAAAATTGTACTTATTATACATTTTATTTATGGTGTATATGTGTAGTATTTGGCTGAGAGAGAGATAATTGTCATAAAACTATTACTTTTAATAATAATTCATCCAGTTCAGTATATTTAATGCCTGATGACCATTTTCATGATACAACATATTTTTGTCATTATGCTGGAATGTCAGAAAATGAAGCGATTAATAAAGTTTTACCTGGTCAGACAAATGATCAATCTTTAAAAAACAGGGATTGTTTAGAAGATGTAATTGATAATTATCAAGAAAAAACAATTATGGTGTATGTGTTTGATGCAGATTCGATTGAAACGCTTTCTTGGAGCGATATCTGCCATCGTTATTTAGTACTTAAACGCTATGAACTAAATTTGAATCAGTTAAATAGTATGAACTGGGAAATAAATTATCCATGATATAATTTACTCTTTTATTTTTTATTGAAATTCATTATTTTTGTATTTCAAGTTTAAAAAAAGTCATATGGAAATTACCTTTGCATCAATACAACCCCTGATTGTTGAGGAAAAATGGTCAGGGAATCAAGTAAGTATTAAATTTAAAGCGACCAATCAGGAACAACCCATGTTGACCATGGGCGTTGCTATGCCAAATCAGGATGAAATGATGAAAAAGATGGCTGCTGAAATGGCAAAATCAGCCGCATCAAATATGGCCATAAATGCAGGAGCCAATGCGTTGGGCAATCTTGCAGGGGTATCGGGATTAGGAAGTGTCACGAGTAGTGCTGCCAGTCAGGCGGGACTTGGATATCAGATGGATGCTTCTAAACTCATGGAAGTAGAAATTACAGAAACAGTGAGACAAGAAACTATTCTGAATGCATTTAAAGGATTAGCTGCGTTTTATCGGTTCGAAAACGACCAGTGGATCTACAAGGCAATCTGAGAATATTATTCGATTTTTGTTTTTAACAGCATTTTTCAATGATACTATTTTATTGAAAAGTGAACTGTGATGAATTGATTGTTCGTAACTGTAATCTATTAATTAGCATGTAATTATATTGTTATTGTCAACTGAGTAATGATGTTGATAAGTTGTTAATAACGTATTAATAACCTATTGAAACATTCTTAAAAACGAAATTTTATTGCTCGTTATTTTATTTTCATTTTAATAAATTTGTTTGATTGTTAAAATAACATCACTAAATGCAATTATATTAGTTATGTTATTGTGTATGATAATATTATAAATTAAACAAATAATTATGAAAAAAAATTTTCTTTTTTTGCTTCTGGGGATGATCTTTTCCTTGTTTTCTTTGCAGGCACAGCCTCCGGGGAACGCATTGGATTTGGATGGTATAAATGATTACGTGAATTTTGATAATTGTCCGGCATTAAAATTACGTACTACAAATTACACAATAGAGTTTTGGGTTCTACCCGAATCAACAAATAATCAGTTGATTTTTTATCACGGATTAGGTTGCGCTTATTGTCCCAGTTGGACAATGAGTATTGGTCCTGAAAGTACGTGTAATTCCCCTTTTGGTTCTACTGGTAAATTCACTTTTCAATCTGGTGCTGGTGGATCTGAAGTGATTCAATCGGGTATGGTTGTTCCAGGCCATTGGGTACATGTTGCTGTAACCTTTGATGGGATTCTTATTAAAATGTTCATCAACGGAAAATTAGAAGGTCAGACAGAATATTATTATTTACCCTCTGATAATAGTGCCTGTTCTATGGGATTTGATCCCGGTTGCTCCGGCAGATACCCCTTTAATGGTAAAATAGATGAAGTAAGAATTTGGAATTCTGCGCGTTCTGAAGCCGAAATTCTCGCAAATATGAATAATATTGTTCTTCCTACATCACCCGGATTACAGGCATATTTTCGTTTTGACAGTCCTGCAGGATCAGCTTATGCAATAGATGAAACCGGAAATGGTAATGATGGCACTTTATTTAATATGGATGTAGTAAACTGTTGGGTAGAATCCTACGCAATGGTTACGCCATCAATGTCTGTGAGTAATATTGAAGATTATGGATTTACGCTCAATTGGACTGCACCTACCGTTGGAACAGTCGAAAATTATTATCTAGAAATAGCCACTGATCCTGATTTTAATAACAAAGTGAGTGGTTATGATCCCTATAAAGATATGAATTTAGCTACTACCGAAGTTGTAACTGGATTAAATCCGTCTACATTATACTACACTAGAGTCAGAGCTTATAAATCTAGCGTAGGAGATGTGGGTGGCTATCATTATTCTTCTCCTGTTATAGCCCATACAAACATTTTACCTCCGGGGAATGCCGTTGAGTTTAATAACTCCGATCATAAAGTAATGGTGAATATGAATATTAATCCAACGGTTGTTCCTGCTCTCACAGCTTCTTTTTGGGTTAAAAGGACAGGCTCTACATCTGCCTTTCAGTCCATTATTTCAAACGACAATGGGGGATTCGACCGAGGTGTTCAAGTATATACCGATGGCAAATACAGAATTTTTGCGGGCAGAAGTATTGCTACCGGAGTTCCTTCTAAGTTAGGCGTATGGGAACATATTGCTGTATATTGGTCGGCGACAGAAATTAAAATGTTTAAAAATGGAAAACTGGTATTCACAACTACTGGAGAGACTATAAGTAGCGGTGCTACAAACTTTAGTTTGGGTAATAAAGCCAATGGGTCACTTCCTTTTATCGGCGTCCTGGATGAAGTAAGTCTTTGGAATGTCCAGCCTACCGAAGCAGGGCTTCAGGCTACCATATATCAGCCTGTGAATACAGCAGCTGCAGGGTTACTTGCTTATTATAATTGTGATGAGTATTCCGGAATAGTTTTACAAGATATTTCCGGAAATGGACACGATGGTACTTTGACAAATATGAATGATAATAGCTGGGTAGAATCTTA
>PHDH01000124.1 GCA_002840935.1 Bacteroidetes bacterium HGW-Bacteroidetes-21
CCATCAGGTCGCCGGAAAACTCGCCGGAACCGCTCAGTTCAGCTATCAGCTGTGATATTGATTTATCGCCCAGCATAAGAATCAAAGCGCCGGCTATGGCAATCAGAGTAGCAAAAATTGTTTTTCTGTGAAGGGTTTCTCCGAGAACGATCATGGCAAGAACCATTGTAAAAACAGGTTCCAGAGAGGATGCTATCGAAGTCTTTGTCGACGAAGTCAGGGTCAGGCCCTGATTCAGCAGCAGGTTCGATACAGCCAGGCCAAATGCCCCGATCAAAAAAAGGCTTTTCCAGTCTTGTGACTTGAGGGGTTTCTGTTCTCGTCCGGGTAGCAGCATTAGAAAGAAGCCTGCGAGAAAGAACCTTATAAAGGCCAGTGTCGATGGCGGAACTACGTCAAGGGCATACTTGGTGACTGGGAAAGCCGCTCCCCAGCACAAAGGCTTTATTTCATACAAATTTGTAGCGCAATAGCCTGGCTAACTACTTTGGGTATATTCCATATACCTTATTCAAATAAGATGAATTAAAATTTCCCTTTTATTTCGCCGTCCCCTTCTGGCTGGCAATTGATAAAAAGACACCCAGAATTATTCCCAAAAGCGCAGCAAACACCACTCTGTACTCACCCGGCATTAGGAATGTAATAGTATGAGCGGGAATCCAGAAAAAAGGTATAGTTTTCTTAAAAACAAAATTCCACTGAACCGACCAATTAATACGCTGAAAAATGGATCCAAACTGTATCGGTTTAAAGAAGCCGGATAAAGTCCCTCCATTATCAGTAATATGTGTATCGGTGATTTTGTGAAATGTCATCATCACCGGGGCAAAAATAATATTCATTAAAGCAGAAATGAGAAATGCTGTAAGTATTCTTTGCCATCCCAATCCAAGATCAAATGCAGCTAAGACATCAGGACTTGCCATCGAATCTTTGGCTCCGACTATCCATAAAAACTTCTCGGCAAAGACAGGAACACCGGTTGCGAAAACTACAAAAGCCAGCTTAATAGTTATTCCAAGCCCCCCCCATACCAAGGCTCTGGGAACAAGACCAAATCCTTTCGCGGTATAATTGCCTGTTTTAATTCTCAGTCCAATGACTTCCCCTAAAGTAGCCAAAAAGGCAAATTTGATAAAACTTGTCCATATCCACTGACTTTCGTTGTATAAGTATTCGGTCTGAAACCCTTTCAGGAAAGGAATTGGAAGAAAGGGAGATAAGAGAAGTAGACATATCAGGATAAAACCAATATCTTGCTTTTTCATAGACTAATTATTTGCCGCAATATAAGAATTTAGTGAAAAACAACAGAATTCTTGTAACAGATTTTTCACTTTAGATTTTCAATAAACAGGATTTTGTCAAAACATCATTTTAAACATGTAACATATTCACATATATAACTGATTATAAAGATATTTCAAAAAACGAATTAAAATGTTGTTAAACAGTTGATAAAGGTTTTGTTTTGCTTTAATAATAATCTAATTTTGAAAAAAAAATCAACCTATGGGAATGACATTAATTGAAAAAATTATTGCCTCACATTCGAGGTACGACAGTGTAAAACCAAACGACATTGTGGATGTATTGATTGACACCCGTGTAGCCCGCGATTTCGGGGGAGCTAATGTGGTTAAAAATCTGAAAGACAATAATCTGACGGTTAACGATCCTACAAAAACATTTTTTACTTTTGACTGTAATCCGACCGGTTCAGATCAAAAGTATGCTGAAAATCAGCACATATGTCGTCTTTTTGCCCGCGAAAATGAAATTAAAATTTACGACATTAATGATGGTATTGGAACTCACCTGGCTATTGACAATGGTTTGATTTGGCCTGGCAGTACTTTTGTTTCGACCGACTCACACGCCAATATTATGGGTGCATTGGGTTCATTCGGTCAAGGTATGGGCGATCAGGATATTGCTGTTGCCTGGGCACGTGGTTCCGTGTGGTTTAAAGTTCCCGAATCGGTGAGATTAAATTTTAAAGGCAGTCTTCCAGCAGGTTTGACAGCGAAAGATTTCATTCTTAATCTTCTTAAAAAGTTTGGAGCCAACACCTTATTGGGCACTTCCGTTGAACTGTATGGCGAAGCCATCGATAAACTCACTTTGGATGAAAGAATCACCATTTCCTCGATGGGAACTGAAATGGGTGCTATCATTATACTTTTCCCTCCTTCCAAAGAAATTATTGACTTCTGCAATCAAAGGACAAAAACTCCTTATACTCCCATCTTTGCTGATTCGAATGCCGTTTATGCTAAAGTAGAAGACATTGACGTTACCACTTTTGTCAAAATGGTTTCCTTACCCGGTGAACCACACGGCACAACGGATATTAAGTCAGTAAATGGCAGAAAAATTGACTCTGCTTTTATCGGCAGTTGCACCAATGGTCGAATTGACGATCTGAGACAGGCAGCAGCCATACTTAAGAATAAAAAAGTAGCACCGGGTGTGGTTCTTAAAATCGTTCCCGCTACGGATGATATCTGGAAACAAGCGCTGGAAGAAGGTCTGATAAAAATCTTTAAGGATGCCGGAGCTCTGGTCTCCAACGCTGGTTGTGCTGGCTGTGCAGCCGGACAGGTAGGCCAAAACGGTCCCAAAGAAATTACCATCAGTACAGGAAACCGCAATTTTCCCGGAAAACAGGGTAAGGGTGAAGTGTATCTGGCTTCTGCTGATATCGTAGCCGCCTCCTGTGTCGCAGGTTATATTACGACTCCCGATTTAATCCCTAACACACCCGCTCTTTTCGAAAAAACGGCATCTTCGACTCCCATAGCAGTCGCCGAAAAAGAACACGTATCTGTCGAAAAACCAACCGTCGTTGAAGGCGATGTATGGCTTATTCAAACCGACAATATTGATACCGACATGATTTATCATAATCGTTATCTGACAATCACAGATATCAAGCAAATGGGTCAGTATGCTTTTGATAATCTGAAAGGTTACGAAGACTTTGCCAAGAAAGCCAAAGCAAGCGATATTGTGGTGACAGGTAAAAACTTTGGTTCAGGCAGCAGCCGCCAACAAGCAGTAGACTGCTTTACTTCGCTCGGCATTTCATGTATTCTTGCCGAATCTTTCGGAGCTATTTACGAAAGAAACGCCATCAATGCAGCCATGCCCATACTCACCTATTCTACGCTCGAAGGTCTGGATCTGGCTCATGGAGACAGAATCCGTGTGAACTTTAAAACCGGCGAAGTAACTAACCTGAAAAATAACAAAACCATAAACATCGACAAAATGTTTGATGTGCAGGTTGAAATTTATCAACGTGGTGGAATTTTTAACAAGTAAAATTAATCTATATGGCAGGAAAAACATTTGTAGAAAAAGTTCTGGGTGCCGAAACCGGTGCCATCGTTTTCAGAAAACCTGATCTCGTTTTGACCCATGACAATACAGCCAGTATTAAAAAGACCTGGGAAAAAATGGGTGGGACCAAAGTTTTTGATCCCAATCAATTATTAATCACTCTGGATCATAATGCACCTCCAACGGATGCAAAACTGGCTAATGATTACAATATAATCCGACTTTTTGCCAAGGAACAAGGTATTACCAAATTTCATGATGCTGGGGATGGCATCTGTCATCAAATCATGTCCTACTACGCCCGTCCCGGAATGATTATCGTTGGAAGCGATAGTCACAGTTGTACTGCTGGAGCTATGAACTCACTGGCAGCTGGTATCGACCGTACTGAATCAGCCGGTTTGTGGAAAAAAGGTGAGACCTGGTTTCTCGTTCCCGAATCCATGAAAGTTACGCTGAAAGGTAAACTGAACCCTGGAGTATATGCCAAAGACATCAGTCTGTGGATTATTGGAAAAATCGGTACCGACGGTGCCAACTATATGTCCATTGAATATCATGGAGAAGGTGTTAAAACGCTTTCCATTTCGGAACGTATGACTATTGCTAATCTGGCTTCCGAGATGGGTGCCAAGAACGCTGTATTTCCAGCTGACGAAGTACTTGCCGCTCATTTGGGTGTTGCTTCACTTAACGGTACATGGGCCGATGCAGATGCTCATTATGCTGTAGAAGTAGAAGTGAATCTTTCGGAAATATTCCCCGTGGTAGCAGCTCCCCACAGCCCCGAGAATGTAAAAGCACTTTCTGAAGTTCAGGGCACCAAACTCCATCAGGGCGTAATTGGTACTTGTACTAACGGTCGTCTCGACGATCTTCGCATTGCAGCAGAAGTCCTCAATGGTAAAAAAGTAGCCGACGGATTCCAACTTTTAGTCATCCCTGCTTCCAAAACCATATACATGCAAGCCATTAAAGAAGGTATTATCACTACTTTAATGGAAGCTGGTGCTACCATTCTGGCATCATCTTGTGGCCCTTGTTTAGGTACAGGCCAGGGTATTCCTGCCGATGGGTTTAATGTAATTTCTACCGCTAACCGTAACTTCCTGGGTCGCATGGGAAACAAAAATAGTTTTGTTTATCTGGCTTCACCGGCTGCAGTAGCCTATTCGTCAATCTATGGTGAAATTACTGATCCTAGAGGCATTAAAGCCAACGACGTTTTCAAATCAGATATTCCCACAGCCACTACCCTTTCCATTCCTAAAGGCGAAAACCGTAAAATGGGCAATGTATGGAATTACAAAGATGCCGACAACCTGAACACCGACCAGATGTTTGCGGGTAACCTGACATATTCTGTAACCAGTTCGGATGCTACCGGAATAATGCCCCACCTTTTCAAAGGCTTCGACGAATCTTTTGCCGAAAACATTAAAGAAGGTGACATTATTTTTGCCGGCGACAATTTTGGTTGTGGAAGTTCACGCGAGCATCCTGCTGTAGGTTTGGCTCATGCAGGCGTAAAAGCTGTGATTGTAAAATCTGTAAACCGTATTTTCTACCGTTCCTGCATTAATCAAGGCCTATTACTTATTGTAAACAAAGAAATTGTAGACAATTATCATGCAGGCGATCAGGTGGATGTTGACTTTACCGGTGGTATTATCAAACTCAACGGCAAACCTTTCCATTTTGCTCCCCTACCCGATAAACTGATGGGTATTATTGAGAAAAAGGGATTGATAAACTTCATGAAAGAACAATAACTAAAAAAGCCTTGGGTTTAAACCCAAGGCTTTTTTTTACAATCATCATAACCAGAATAAAAAATGAATATCATTCAATCCGATCAACAATACAAAGACATTATAAGTTACGAAGATCATTACATTTTATACTTTTCTGACGGCACATGTAATGTAGGTAACGCTGTAGAACCACAGGTTTACGAAATGGTCAGAATATCTTTTCCCAAATTAAAAACGTATACTGTTCTGACATCACTGACTCCTGAAATCGGAGCTCAACTATCAGTTTTTGCGATTCCGACTGTTTTAGTTTATTTCGACAAAAAACTAAGCGTTCAAAAAAGCAGGGTTTTCAGTATTTCTGAACTCGAAAATGAAATTTCGAGATATTACAGATTGGTTTTTGATGATTAAAATATTAAAAAAAAATGCATTGGGTTTAAACCCAATGCAATTTTTAAATTTCTAAATAGTCGATGGTTTAAACCATCGGCTATTTTAATATTATTACTTTACATTTTTCAGAAACTCTTCGAGCACTTTCAGATACTCATCTTTGTTGGCTGTATAATTATTATCCCCAACACTGTTTTTAACTACATATAACTGAGAATTTTTTGGACCCAGTTTCTGAATTTCCTTGATGTCTTTAACGGTATAAAGTAAATCTTTATCTCCTACAATCAACATCAAACCGCCAAGAAAATTACCTTTTTTGGGAAGAGCATATTTAGGTTCGATGAGGGTTTTATCGTAACCCAAAGGAATTTTAACATCCACACCTTTAACTTCTTTGATTTTTGCCTGTATCTGGTCTAGTGTCTGATAAGGAGAATCAGCAATAACATACCCCAACTCGCGATTGGTGGCTACGGCAATGGAAAGACCAGCTCCCATACCAATTCCATACAAATGAATTTTGGGGATATTGGTATGATTCTTTTTCAAATAATCAACCACAGCATTGAGATCTTTTTCGAACTGAGCATACATATAAAACTCGTTTTTTAATTCGAAATCACTGCTGGCACCAAACCCTCTATAATCATATGTAATAACATGATAACCAAGAGATAAAAAGAGACTTACCTGTTCCATTAAATCGGCCATATTACCTTTTCCATCATCGCTCAGCACCATAATTTTGTATGAAGTTTTGGTTGCTTTAAACATCCAAGCGTTAAGAATAGCACCATCACTAACGGGAATCTTAACTTCTTCGTAATTCATTCCATAATCGGAAGGTTTAGAAGAATATGTCTTCACTGGTTCAATAGCATAAGCTGAGATTGTCAGCGCTGTCAGAATAAAAAGTAAAATTGTTTTGCACATAATATTAATAGGTTGAATTCGTGTTCCTAAAAATATTTATTTTAATCAGTTTCAAAAAACTTTTTACAGTTTTTTTTTGAACAGAAAGGATATGAGTTATTCAGTTTAGTTCATTAGTTTGATTTTTTTAGAAATTGGGTAAAGCAAAGGAAACACAGACAGTAAAGACAATCTTTGATAATGTAAAGAAGAAAAGCAGAATCTCTCTACCAATGATGATGGTTATTTAATAGTTAATTTGCCCTTTTTTTGCGGTAATTGAATGTATTTTTATACTTTTGCGTGGCAAAAAAAATCACAATGGACAAGAACACAATTTTTGGATTAGTAATCATTCTCGGTATTATCGTCGTATTTTCGGTCGTCAACCAACCTTCGAAAGAAGAAATTGAGCAGGCCAAAAAGAAAATGGACTCTATCGCGCTGGTCGAAAACACGCGCTTACAGGAAGAAGCAAAACAACAGGCGGAAGCCGAAAATAAAGTCCCTATTATTGGTCCCAACGACAGTACTGATGTAGCAAGTACAGATTCACTTAAGCAAAACGCTCTGGTATCTCAGTTTGGTCGTTTTTCGAATAATACTGAGGGACAAGAAAAATTTTCCAGTTTAGAAAACGACAAAATAAGAATACTTTTCACCAATAAAGGAGGACGTATTTTTTCGGTACAGCTAAAAGAATATCAAACTTTCGATTCACTACCTCTGATACTTTTTAGTGGAGATTCTACCTTATTTGAGATTAATTTTTTCTCCGACAACAGAAACATTTCCACACAGAATCTCTTTTTCGAAATGCTGGGTAAAGACAGTGCCTTGGTGGCCGACAAAGACAGTCAAACAGTGGCCTTCCAGTTGAGTCCTGACAGTTTATCGTCTATCATTTTCGAATATTCGCTTAAACCCGGATCTTATAAGGTAGATTTCAATATAAAGACCAAAGGTATTGAACATATAATTGCTGAAAATGCAAATTACCTGAATCTCAACTGGCACATTAAGGTTCCTGCTCAAGAAAAAGGAATGGATTTCGAGCGTCAAAACTCAACAATATACTTCAAACACCATCAGGACGAAGTGGATTATTTAAGTACGACAAGCGATGATAAAAAAAATATTCCGACTAAAATCGATTGGATTGGTTTTAAACAACAATTTTTCAGTTCTGTTATTATTCCCCAAGAGCCTTTTCTTAACGGCGTTCTTACTTCTGAAAAATACCCAGGAACAGAAAGGTTTTTAAAGAATTACACAGCCGAACTTTCAATACCTATTGATACTAAGAAAGATGAGACAAAAGCATTTCAGTTTTATTTTGGTCCTAACCATTTCAATACGCTACAGGAACAAAATGTGGCTAACCTAGAAGAGCTTATTCCATTGGGCTGGGGAATCTTTGGCTGGTTTAACCGTTATTTGGTAATCCCAATCTTTAATTTTCTGGACAACTTTATTGGAAGCTACGGGATAATCATACTCCTATTAACACTGATTATAAAGATATTGCTTCTTCCATTGACGTATAAGTCGTATATTTCTACGGCAAAAATGAAAGTCCTCAAACCGCAGATTGAGGAAATCAACGCCAAAATCCCCAAGGATAAAGCAATGGAAAGACAGCAGGCTACCATGGCATTGTACAAGAAAGTGGGCGTTAGTCCACTGGGCGGTTGCTTACCTATGTTGCTTCAAATGCCTATACTTTTTGCCATGTTCAGATTCTTTCCTGCATCGATTGAACTCAGGCAAAAGAGTTTCCTTTGGGCCACCGACTTATCCTCTTACGATTCAGTTCTGGATCTTTCCTTTAACATTCCATTTTATGGAAATCATGTAAGTCTTTTCTGTCTTCTTATGACCATAAGTACTATTATTTATACATGGCAACAGAGCCAGACACAGGCAACACCAGCTATGCCAGGCATGAAAGTCATGATGTACATGATGCCTGTAATGTTCCTTTTCTTCTTTAACAATTATGCTTCAGGTTTAAGTTATTACTATCTTTTAGCCAATCTTATTACTTTTGGACAAATGTATATTTTCCGCAAAGTAGTTAACGATGAAGCTTTACTTGAAAAACTGAACGAAAACAAGAAAAAAGTAGTTAAGAAAAGTTCATTTCAGGAACGTCTCGAAAAAATGGCCAAAAACAAAGGATATAAACGTTAATATTCAGTAATAAATTTAAGCATGGTATTCAGCAGCACGCTTTTCCTGTTATATTTTTTACCCGTATTTTTAATACTATATATCTCTTTCAGAGACGATCTGAAAAACTATTTGGCTCTTTTTGCAAGTATACTTTTTTATGCATGGGGAGCCCCAAAACTGATTATCATTGTTTTAATTTCGATATTCATTGATTATTATCTTGTTAATGTACTTCACAAATCGGATGGCAAAAAGAAGAAATGGCTTTTATTAGCCTCAGTAGTTCTGAATATTGGATTGTTAGCTTACTTTAAATATGCCAATTTCTTTATCGACAATGTAAACGCAATTCTTACTCAAGCAGGATACACCAGCATTTCGTGGACAAAAATTGCCTTACCTATTGGTATTTCTTTTTACACCTTTCAGAAAATGAGCTACGCGGTAGACGTCTACCGAAAAGTAAAAGAACCTCTGGCAAAAATTAGTGACTACGCTTTGTTTATCTTGCTTTTTCCTCAATTGATTGCAGGACCTATTGTACGTTTTAATGAAGTAGCCGACCAATTAGTAGACAGAAAAGCAAATGAGAACACCGAGTTCAGACTCATGGGCTTTTATCGTTTCATCATTGGATTAAGCAAAAAAGTCCTTATTGCCAACGTGATGGGCGCCAAGGCAGACGAAATCATGGGAATGGATTTTGCGAGTATAGACGCGACATTGGCCTGGACGGGAATCCTGGCTTATACTTTCCAGATATACTTCGACTTTTCGGGTTACAGCGATATGGCTATAGGTCTTGGTAAGATGATGGGATTCAAGTTTCCTGAAAACTTCAACAATCCCTATATTTCCCGCAATATATCAGAATTCTGGCGAAGATGGCATATTACCCTGGGCACCTGGATGCGCGATTATCTGTACATTCCCCTGGGCGGAAACCGCGTTAAATTTAAAATGCGACTGTATCTTAACCTTTGGTTTGTCTTTTTAATCTCTGGCTTATGGCATGGTGCTTCTTGGAATTTTGTCGTATGGGGCGGTTACCATGGTTTATTTCTGATCTTAGACCGTCTATTCCTTATTAAATTGCTCGATAAACTCGGAAAAATCCCCAGTGTTATTTTTACCTTTTTTGTAACAGTTATCGGTTGGGTTTTATTCCGAATTGAAGACTTTGGACAAATACGTACTTTCCTGAAAAAAATGTTCAGTTTTGATTTCAGTTCATTCGCCTGGCACGACAACGCTCATTTTGTTGTAATCTTTATTCTGGCTGTATTATTCTCCTTCTTTACCTTCTTTAAACCAGGCTACAAATTCGAACAAAAATTCTTCTTTAGCAATTACAACAACAGTACTCACATCATTGTTTCCTTTATTTGTGTGATACTTCTTGTCTTCAGTATATCTTTCGTCACTTCAACAGGGTTTAATCCTTTTATTTACTTCCGTTTTTAATGACGAAAGCGCGTTTTCATATCGTCCTTTTTCTGATATTTCTGGGTATACTTTGGTTACCTCTGATTCAGAAGACTTTTACGTTGAAATTTGAAAAACCTCTGATGGGCGATTTTAAGACAACAGAGTTAGTTCCATTTTCCCGTGCAAGCTGGTTCAACGAATCCTTTCAGAACAGCATTATTTCCTGGTCAAACGAATCTTTTGGATTAAGATCCGATTTTGTAAGATTGCACAATCAGTTCTTTTTCTGGGTTTATGGAAAAGCTTTTGCCAATGGCGTTGTCGTAGGCAAAGACCAGTATTTGTATGAGAAAAAATACATTGACTCATACCTGGGCAACGACTTTAAAGGTGAAGACGCTTTGCAGAAAGAAATTGATAAACTGAAATTTATAGCCGATACGCTGAAAAAAATCAATATAGACCTGATAGTGGTCATTAGTCCGGGCAAAGGTTGTTTTTATCCTGAGTATATTCCAAATTACTTATTGAAAGAAAAAGGTCCAACCAATTACGGCTATTATGTCCAGCAGTTCAAAGAAAAAGGCATACAATTCATTGATTTTAACGACTATTTCATTCAGCAGAAAGAAAAAAGCAAGTACCCTCTCTACCCAAAAACGGGAGTGCATTGGAGTACATACGGAATGTCGCTGGCGGCTGACTCGCTGATAAAATACATGGAGTATGTTTCTGGAATGGAAATGCCAAATATTATTAGGGATACGATTGATGTATCTGATATTCCTAAAGGATATGACCAGGATATTGAAGATGGAATAAATCTGCTTTTCACTATTAATAAGCCCAAGTATGCCTATCCTAATGTTCGTTTCGTATCTAAAATGATACATAAGAAACCATCCGTTATAACAATTGGCGATAGTTTCTGGTGGGGCATTTATTATTCGGGCATTCCGGAAAATGTTTTTGCATCGCACGAATTCCTGT
>PHDH01000125.1 GCA_002840935.1 Bacteroidetes bacterium HGW-Bacteroidetes-21
AATTTTCTGTTTCTTCCAGTCCTTTTTCAGCTATCTCCCGACCATCACGATCCGAAATTTCGTAACACAGCAAGTGAGAAACACCCACTCTGTCGAAAGCATTGGCAATAATTTCGAGCGAACCATCCACCGCATTAGGCGAAGCATGATGATCGATAACAAAGGTGGTTCCTGCTTTTGCACAAGCAATGGCTGTAGTCAGGGCAGAATATTCTATCATGTCTTTATCCAGACATTTATCCAGAGTCCACCAGACATATTTTAAAATTTCCTGAAAATTCGTCGGGGTCTTTTTGGGAGCGCCCATTCCAGTAGCCATGGCAGAATATACATGGTGATGTCCTACCACAAATGATTTTGTAACCAGTTTCCCTTTACAATCAATAATGGTATTCCCGGCTTCTGTTAGTGAAGGATGATCGGCATTGACAAAGGAAATATTTCCATTGGCTCCCTCTTCTACCAATATATTTGTTTTCGAAAATTCGAGTGTTTTCCAGTCGATGAATGTTGCGTTTTTTAAAAGAATCATATTTATTTATTTTGGAAGTTTACCGAAAAAGCTTTTAATACTACGATGAAATTTATGACCGCCTTTGACAGGTCCTAAGTGCATGAGAAAGCATTGATTTGTAATCATGTTAACCCCATTGGCAAGGTCATAAGTCTTTTCGTTTTCCGACCTCTGCTGCACCCAGATTTGAGTCATTCCTTTTTGCTTTGCAGCCACAATTATGTCGTTCGCTTTTTTATTGTTAGTAGAAATGTGTATTGACTGCACTTCGGCAGGAAGCTCTCCGATAGAATGGTAGCATTTAACACCTTCCAACGTTTCGGCTGTAAGATGAATCGGATACACAGCATATCCTTTTTTCACCAGTTCTTTGATAACTTCATTTCCGAACTTCTTTGTTCTGGCTGATGCCCCAATTACTGCGATATTTTTATGTGTCAGAAAAATATCAATATTTGCTTTGGTTATCGTCATATTACTTTCGTTTTAATGGAAGCTTAGTTCTTTTAATTCCGTCGAACTTGAAAAAAGCATTGGCCACAGCAGCAGCCGTCGGCACCAAACCAATTTCTCCAATTCCCTTGGCTCCGTATGGTCCAACGGGGTCTTTTACCTCGACACCTTTGACAACAATTTCGGGTGTTTCGTGTGCACGAAGGATTTGCAGGTCTTTCATTTTATCGGAAACAAGAAAACCGTTTTTCATCGGCAGGTCCTCGCTTAATGCATAACCCAAACCCATGTGTACGCCACCGTGAATTTGCCCTTCGAAGAGCATGGGATTCATGATTTTGCCAGCATCATGGGCAGCTACAATTTTCGAAATATTGCCTGCATCGTCCAGTATACATAGCTGCGCCGCATAACCGTAGGAATAATGAATTACAGGCTCACGGTCTTTGACGCCGGGCTTGGTCGTCCAGTCGCATATGTATTGTCCGCTATATGTCTTGCCTGCCAATTCTTTCAGTGACTTTGTTTTCAAATCATCTTTCATCGCCCGGGAGGCATTAATGACAGCGAGACCCACCAGAGCCGTAGCGCGGGAAGAGGTTGTCATCCCTGTTTTTATCTGGGCTTCGGTATCAACTATCACTTCGATAATTTCAGGTGCTAAGCCGGTTTCTTCACATAAGGTTTGCAAGGCCATATTATGAACTCCCTGACCCATTTCGGTCCATCCATGATGTAAGCGGATATGACTTTCGGTGATAATTTCAATCTTTACTTTCGACTCGTCTATCATACCGTTTCCGACACCCGAATTTTTAATAGCGCAAGCTAAACCGGCAAACTTGGCTCCATAAAAATCGTCCTTCAGCGCTTCGAGACAAGCACGTATGCCTACACCGGTGACTTTTTGCCCGGTAGAAGTTCTCAGACCATCAACCAACGCGTTATCCCATCTGAATTTCCAGCGATCGAAACCACCTTGCCGACAAATATCATCGATACAACTCTCCAGGGCAAATGCCACCTGATTGGCCCCAAAACCACGCATGGCGCCACAGGGAATATTATTGGTATACACTGTTTTTGCTTCGATATCGACTTCGGGAATGAAATATCCGCCAGCAGCATGACCCGCCACACGTTCCATAACTTTGGTTCCGACCGAAGCATAAGCACCTGTATCACCCACAGCACGAAGTTTTAAGGCTGTGAGTTTACCGTTTTCGTCGGCACCAATTTGTATATCCATGAACACCGGATGGCGTTTGGGATGAAGACGTATGGACTCTTCACGGGTCAGCGTTAGTTTCACCGGGCGATTGAGTAAAAAGGCAAAAAGTGACGTCTGCCCTTGTATGCTGAGATCTTCTTTTCCGCCAAAACCACCCCCGTTAGGGACCAGTGTAACACGCACTTTTTCCTCGGGCAAACCCAGTATCATGGCCACTTGCCGCTGATCTTCGTAAACACCCTGACTCTGACTCAGCAGTTCCAGTCCGCCTTTCCCGTCGGGACGCGCTACAGCAGCTTCCTTCTCCATAAAGGCATGCTCTATGCGCTGTGTCTCGTAATGATCTCCGGAAGTATATTTTGAATTCTGCAAGGCTTTCTCTGCCTCACCTATGGTAAACTGACAAGTGTCAAAATGATTGGGCTTGGCCGGGTGAACACGTTCCCCATCAATGGCTTTAAATACGTCGGTAACAGGCTCGTAGACTTCATATTCCACTTCAATCAAACGGACCGCCTGTCGTGCAATTTCATCCGAATCGGCTACCACACCAGCAATGACATCGCCTATAAAATTCGTAACCGCACCCTCTTCAATCATCACTGGCCAATCTTTGTAAATCAGACCGACAATTTTTTCGCCGGGGATATCACGGGCTGTAAAAATCCGGTGAACACCCGGGACCTGTAATGCTTTTTCTGTCTTTATTTTAACAACTTTTGCTTTGGGATGATCACTGAATTTCAAGGCTGCATAAAGCATGTCGTCGAAAAAGAGATCGTCGACAAAAGGTCGCTTGCCAAGGGCTGTATCATAGGCATCGTATTTGGGTTGTGAAATTCCAATTTTTCCGGAGGTCTTGGTAATTTCCAAAGTCTTATTTTCCCTCACCGTCTGGCAAGCGCACAGCATGGCGTCTTCGATTTTTTTGTAGCCCGTACAGCGACATAAATGAGACCGGATGGCTTTACGAACTTCCTCTATTGTGGGATTGGGGTTTTCCTGCAACAATACTTTCGTGCGACTGATAAAGCCGGGAGTACAAAAACCACATTGTACAGCGCCGTGATTCACAAAAGCTTTGGCGATGACATCTTTCACATATTCAGGAAAACCTTCTGGAGTGAATACTTCGGCACCTTCGAGTGTTTTCATTTTGATAACGCACGACAGTTTTGCTTTCCCATCTATTTCTACGGTACAGGCGCCACAAACGGCTTGCCCAGAGCAACCATCTTTCAGCGAAATAATATGCTTGTCGAGACGTAAATACTGGAGCAGCGATTTTTCGGGATCACCACCATAACTTTGCTTTTCTCCATTCAGGGTAAATTGAATCATGACAAAAGTTTTTTCAGGTTTTCGATATCGGGTGTGATAGAAGCCGGCATATGTAATAACGAAGAGACTGATTTCAGATCCTTCAACCCGCTTCCTGTGAGTAATACCAGATTATTGGAATGTTCTTTTAGTCGGTTATTTTTCGCATACGACAACATGCCAGCAAAAGCCGTAGCAGCTGCCGGTTCGGCAAAAATTCCACTATTTTTAGCCAGGATACCCGAAGCTTGTACAATTTCATGATCGCTCACCGTCAGGTATTCGCCCTGGTATTTCTGTATAAATTGCTGAGCCATATAAAAATTACGGGGGATATCCACCGAAATAGAATCGGCCAGAGTAGTGCTGGGTTTGATAATAAACTCCGAGGAATTCAGATTTCTGACCAGATTATCGCTACCTTCGGATTGAACCATGACGATGACCGGCATTTTATCAATCAGACCCAGTTCGAGCAAATCCTCAAAGCCCTTGTAAATGCCAGAAATGATAACACCGTCACCCGTAGGAACAAAAATCCGGTCGGGAACCTGAAAGTTCATCTGTTCGAATATTTCGTAAGAAACTGTCTTTTTGCCTTCAATAGTAAAGGGATTAAAAGCGGTATTCCGGTTATACCATCCAAATTCTTCGGTTGCTTTAATACTCAGATCAAAAGCATCATCATATGTACCTTTTACAGGAACAATGGTGGCTCCATACATGAGAATCTGTGTCAGTTTTGCCACAGGAGCAGCTTCGGGGACCATGATGATGGCTTTTTGCTTTTGCGAAGCACAAATACCCGCCAACGACGAACCAGCATTTCCGGTGGAAGCTGCGACAATGGTTTCGTAGCCTTTTTCCAGCGCATAAGCAGAAACCACTGCCGAAGCACGATCTTTGAAAGAAAAAGTGGGATTCTGTGCGTCATCTTTCAAAAAAAGATTGAAAGAAAGTTTTTTGCCATCCAGATATTCAGTAGCATACAAAGGAGTATTGCCGACCTTCAATTGGGGAAGACTCTGAATATTTTTAATTGGAAGCAGTTCTGCAAAACCTGTTGCTTTAAGATCATCAAAATGGTGTATCGTCTTTCTTAAAGTGGCATAATCATAGACCGTTTTCAGAACACCTTTGGGTGGTGTAGTTGAATTATTCTGGCTCTGGCAAGAAGGACAGAGATATAGTGTATCTCCACCTGAATATTCCATCCCACAATCGGTGCAGCGATATATAAACTTAGAAACAGTGGCTGTTGATGACATAAATTTTGTATATATGGCTAAAGTAATGAAAAAACAGGTTATTTAAAAAGGCACGCATTTTTGCGCGCCTTTTATCTTTTATGCTAGAGATTTTTTAGCAAGCCGGTTCGCTCGTTGAAATCGTTGATTAAATCATCCCAATGATTCAACTGATCAAAAAGCTTACCCCAGATTTCGCGGTCATTCCACATCTGATTTAAATCTTCCAGTTCTTTTCCCTGCTGCTCAATCCATGTGTAATATTTGAGGTTGTGTATGGCTTTGCGATCGTAGAAAGAAAGTTCTTTCATGTTATCGGTATGCTGACCTGCAATACATTTTTCGAAATCTTTTACTGCCTGAATGTTTGAATAGCTGCCTTTTTCGTGCGTCAGTTCTTCGAGTCTCGACTGATACATGTCGGCCGAATCTGTTGCAATGCTGAAAATTACATCATCTCCGGTCATTTCATAATATGTTGCTGTTTTTATTGCAGAAAGCATATTGCCAATGCCCGAAATACCAATCAGGTGCAGATTGTCGATCAGTTCCTGAGAAATACCCATAGCTTTTAGATAAGCATGTCCTTCTTTTTCGTTGAAAAGGCGTAGTATGCGCATACAATCTTCGTCGTCGATAGCAGTTACCACATCGGTGTTTTTCACATTGTGAATCCAGGGAACATGTTTATCACCGATACCTTCGATACGGTGACCACCAAAGCCATTCTGGAGTAAAGTAGGACACTGCAATGCTTCGGAAGCAACCACTTTAACGTGGGGAGCAATGGTGCGTAGATAATCGCCAGCTGCAATAGTACCTGCCGAACCGGTTGCCGAAACATAAGCAGCAATCTGACTCTTGGCTGTTTTTACCAAATTATATACATCTTCGATGGCTTTTCCAGTGGTATTATAATGCCATGCTGCATTTCCGAATTCGTCAAACTGATTAAAAATAATACAATCGGGACGAGTGCGGCGTATTTCCCAACATTTGTCGTAAATTTCTTTTACATTGGATTCGCAACCGGGCGTAGCAATCACCTCTGAACCAATAACGTCTCTCAGCCAGGTGAAACGTTCTTTACTCATTTCCTCGGGTAAAATAGCCACAGACTCGGTTCCCATGAGTTTTGAGTCGAAAGCACCACCACGACAATAATTGCCGGTGGAAGGCCATACGGCTTTATGGTAGGTAGGATCGAATTCGCCGGTAGTGATTCTGGGCGCCAGACATCCGTAAGCAGCACCTACTTTATGAGCGCCGGTAGGAAACCATTTGCCAATCAGTAAAACGATACGGGCATCCACTCCTGTAAGAGCTTTGGGTAATTCAATATAGTTCACATTACCAAACAGGCCACCCTTTTCTTTGGGTTCGTTTTTCCAGGTGATTCTGAACAGATTTAAAGGATTGATTTCCCACAGACCTATATTTTTTAACTTTTCCTTGATTCTCTCAGGTATGGTCTCGGGATTTCTCTGCTGAGCAAAAGTAGGAAGAATAATTCCTCTTTCTTTAAAGCGCGAAACGGCATTTTCCAATGCTTTTTCGTTGGTGACTTTATCAATTATCTGTATCATTTTTCTTGTTTTTATTTCTCTGCAAGTTACAAATAATATTATTATATTCTTCGTTTTACTCTGATTATAGTATTTTATTCTACTTTTTCTATTTTTCATAGATCTTTTGTATATTTGTCGCCGACACAAGTCACTTCAACAGAAAAAACAGCCATATGAAATCCCTCGACGAAATCGACCGCAAACTACTGAATATACTGCAAGTAAACAGTCGTATCACCATTCGGGAACTGTCCGACATGTTGCACCTATCTACCACCCCTGTGCATGAAAGAATTAAAAAGCTCGAAAAAACGGGGTATATAAAAAACTATCTGACTGTCATCGACCCTAAAATGATTGGGAAAAAGCTGATCGTTTACATCTCGGTATCCATCAACGAACATGCTAAAACAGCCATTAATGAGTTCGAAATGGAAATGGAAAAACTGGACGAAGTCATGGAGTGTTACTATATCTCAGGCAACTACGATTTTTTGCTCAAAGTCCACTGCAACGACATGGACGATTTTCATAATTTTCTGACCAACAAATTTTCTGTTATCAAGAATATCACACAGTTTGTGAGCTCCTTTGTCATGGCCGAATCGAAAGTTAAACAGTCGTTTAAACTGTAATATTAATACAAAAACCCAAACAACCAAAGAGGTATTTTATTGTAAGAGCCTGTCAACACATCATCTGCAACAATATAGGCGTTTTCGTTACCTTTAATCTGTTTCCCAGATTTCATTTTGCCGCCAATTTCAAAAAGGTATTTTCCATCCACTTCAAAATCGCCAGACTTTGGAATTTTAACATTATGTGATGCTTTAAGCTGACTTATAAAAAATGTTTCCCGCAAATTTCCCTTATCAGGCTTATCTTCGGCCAGCATAAAAGCAAGACTAGTATTATTGAGAAATATTTTTTCAGGCTTTTGTAACATACTTGTGCTTATACCTGCCGGAAATGCAGCATTAATTACCTGTGCTTTTTCGAGGTAATGAATATACTCAACCAGTGTATTTCTGTTGATTGATGTTTTGGCGCTTAGATTTACAATATTTGGTTTAAACGGAGCATTTACAGATAGAATGTAAAGTAATTGCTTGAGCTTTGGAATATTTTTCGTGTCAAAACCTTCAATAAAATTCAAATCTCCTTCAATAATTAGATTGAGAGTTTGTTCAAGTCGCCTGAAAAACACTTTTTTATTCTCAATGAAATAAGGATAATATCCATACATCAAATAGTCTGAAAAAAATTCGAGAGGGTTAATCTTTTGAATAATCTCGGCTGCAATATTCGTGTGATTAGTTACAATATCCTCGATACTATATGTTTTTAAGTTTTCTGACCCAATAAACGACAGATACTCTCTGAACGACAAGCCATTCATATGATAAACAACGGCTCTGCGGCTCAAATCAGCTGATTCTCTTAAAATGTCGATTATTGAAGAACCCGAAAAAACGATATGCAGATCAGGATACAGATCGTAAATATTCTTAAGTTCTGTAGACCAGCTTTTATATTTATGAACTTCATCGACAAACAAATATTTTCCTCCTTTATTTCTGAACAATTCTACAAAGTCTGTCAAACTATGGCCTGTAAAGTACATATCATCCATAGAAATATAAATAGCAAGTCGGGACGTCCCAAATTCTCTCTTTAACCGCTGAAGCATCATTGTTGTTTTTCCCGTTCCACGGGCCCCTAGAATGCCATTCAGACGCCAGGTCCAGTCAATTTGAGCAGACAAATACCTCTCAAATTTAACATTGGTATTCAATTGCAATTGATCCGATTTTTCTTTAAGCTTTTCCATTTTTGCTTATTTACATTTGCAAATATACTACTTTTTGCTTATTTTATCTTGCATTTTTTGTATTTTTTGCTATTTCTTTTAAGCATTTTAATGATTTTTAGATTTGGTAAAGACCAATCAGAAAAAAGTCGTCATTCGGAATCCAAGACCAGCATTAGGTTTCGAATAACTTTAGAATATCCGGAATCTAAGTACAAACGTCTGACGTTATATTTAGATACCGGATCTGCGCTTTTTCTTATGTCATTAATTAAAATAAGACATGCTACGTCCGGCATGACGGTTAGAGAAAAACTAAAAAAAGTCGTCATTCCTCGCGATGACGTTTGAGTTGCTACGTCCGGCATGACGACGGATGGTCTTGCTCAAATCTCTTGCTTTTTGGGGAGCATGAAAATTAAATGTATTTTTGAGACAAATCTTTCTTATTAAATTATGACTTCACCCACTTCCATAAAAAATGCCGAACACTACACCTGGGGAAAAAACTGCGACGGGTGGCATTTGCTTAAGACAGATAGCTTGAGTGTAATTCAGGAAAAAATACCTTCGGGAGCTGCCGAACAAAAGCACTATCACACACATGCCCAACAATTGTTTTATGTATTGAAGGGCGTAGCCCGTTTCGAAATTGAAGAAGAAATTGTTCTTGTTCAAGCCAACGAGGGCATTCACATTCCCAAAGGCACAAAACATTGTGTTTCAAACCAGGGCATTGAAGACCTTGAATTTCTTGCCATATCAGAACCCAAATCGCACGGTGACCGACAAAATCTCTAAACACACCAATAATGACCGAAGAGCAAAAGAACAACCCCTTACATGGTGTCACACTGGAAACAATCCTGATATACTTGTACGAATATTATGGCTGGGAAAAACTGGGCGAAAAAATTAAAATCAATTGTTTTACCCAAAACCCAAGTATACAATCGAGTTTAAAGTTCCTGCGCAAAACACCCTGGGCCCGGACCAAAGTCGAAGAGCTCTATGTGTGGCTGATAGAAAAAGATAAAAGCTGGACGAAATAATATTACTTCGCCAAATCCTTCACCCCATTCATAATCACCGACATGACAGCTGCCTGATGCAATGAATATTCAGCATCTACAGTGACTTTTACTTTCACCTCGCTTACAGAAAAATCGGTCTTTGCTATACTGGCAGTCAGCATGCCGGATTCGAACAAATACTGGTCGCCCGATTCGGTCAATGCAAGGGCAATATCTTTTTCTTTGTAGAACAACGTGTTATTGTCGAAAAAGTAACCCGACGGTGCCAGATCGTAACTCTCCTGCGTGAGATAGACTTTGGGTTTTTCCTTATAAGGGGCCGACTGGGTCGGGCAAAAAGTATTGCAGTTACCACACTCGTTACAAAAATTGGCAATATTCAGAATCTGATGCGGCTGTGTTATTTCGAAAAGTCCCTCTTTTTCTATCGTCGTTTTTCCTGCTTTGACAACGACTTTGGGCAGATTATAACTCACGGGCTTTACTTCGTAAGCATGATTGGCAAAATTGGGACAGACCGTTGTACAAATATTACAAATCTCGTCGCAATACAAACAACGACTAGCTTCGGCCACAACAGACTTTTCGGACATTGTTTGACTCACCAGTTTAAAATTCTTTCTGTCGTTTAAAGCAAGCTCTTCGACAGATTCGGAAGGAATTCGTTTAGCTCGTTTCAGCATCAATTCACGAACAGTAAGATGCTTTTTATCCGATTCAGACGACCCCATAAGACCAACACCCAATTGCAGCATGATTTGTTCTGCCGTCTTTCGTCCGTCGCCAATCGCATTAATGGCCGTAGAAGCTCCACGAAGAGCGTCCCCGCCCATAAAGACATTTTTCGCCTTCGTTTGGTAAACACCCACTTCTGAAGAAAGAATTTCGGAAGAGGCAAAATCAATATCGGTACGCTGACCCACAGCCGGAATGATGGTATCGCAAAGTAATTCGAACTCCGACCCGGCAATTTTTACCGGTTGAGGACGACCTGATTTATCGGTGCCCGACAATTCCATTTTACTGCAAATCAGACCCACAACCTGCCCGTCTTTTTCTATCACTTTTTCGGGAGCAACCAGTTCCATGATGTCCATACCTTCTTCCAGGACGGCTTTTATCTCGCCCTGATCAGCCGGCATTTCGCGCATCGTTCTGCGATAAACGATGGTTACTTTTCCGTTATTCCCTACCAGACGAAAGGCAGTACGTGCGGCATCCATAGCTGTGTTGCCACCGCCAATGATCACGACATTTTTACCCAGCCCTGTATTTTCTCCTTTTTTAGCTTGAAAAAGGAATTCGAGCGAATCAAGGACGCCCTTTACATCAGAACCTTCCAGACTATATTTGGCCGACAACTGAGCCCCCGGACCAGCATAGACAAAATCATATTCCTTTTGCAAGCGTTCAAATTCCTGACCGGATATTTTATGTTCAAAATGTATTTTTACACCCAGATCTGTAATGCGTTTAAAATCTCTGTCTATAGCTTCCTGGGTAAGGCGGAATCCCGGAATGGCATACTGCACCATACCCCCTGATTTCGATTTACCTTCGAAAACCTCGACAGTAAATCCGCCCAGCGCCAAATAATAAGCACAGGAAAGGCCCGAGGGTCCGGCACCTATCACGGCCACCTTTTTCCCGTTGAGATTCGCTTTGTTCAGTTTCACTTCAGGCTGCTCGGAGATAAAACGCTTGACTTCCCGGATGAGCAGGGAATGATCGTAATTGACCCGCGTGCACTTGTTCTGGCAGAGATGATCACAGACCATTCCGGTAATCGAAGGGAAAGGATTGGTTTGCAAAATAACG
>PHDH01000126.1 GCA_002840935.1 Bacteroidetes bacterium HGW-Bacteroidetes-21
GCTGAAGCCCCGTCGGCTGCCGATTTGTTTTGTCGGACACCAATTTGACTACACATGTTTTCTGCATATAAATTCATGCTTTTGAGATTGGTTATCCGGATAATTTCTTTCAAAGGAACGGATTCGAAAGTGAAAAGGTCAGTTATTTTTTCAGTGATAGAATTAAAAGATACTACAGCGGTGTCAGAAGCTATGCCTGTGTTTTTTAGAGTTTCCCTGAATTGCATAGCAAGAAGACGGGGTGGCGCAGGAATGGCTCCTCTGACTTTAAAACTGTCTTTACCCAATGGTAGAAAACCGTTGGAGTAGCGCTCAAAATCCCACGTACTGCCGTAGATCATTGAATTATCTCCGTTAACGTGACCCGCAAGAACGCTGTTGGTGAATTTCATGTAGGGAATCTCCGGGCTGAAAGATACAATTAGGGTAGTGTCTTTTGCATTATTACTCGTTTTGTGTGCCACGGTAAATTCGTTATCGTAAACATTCAATGCCAGTGGGGCTGCTCCATAGTAGTTTCCGATATCTCCCCAACTCCAGCCATCGGGAACATTTTGCTGGTCGTAAAACGAAACATCTGCAATGATTTTCCCATTTATTTTTTGAATGCCTGCCTTTTTTACCTTTTCGCTCCAAACGGATAGAAAATCTTTATAATAGACTTCGAAATTATCACTGCCAAGGGCTGGGTCTCCTTCTCCATGTATTATCAAATTTCCATTTAAAACGCCATTGGAAATGGTTCCTGTGTATTGAATCTTGGTTTTAAAAGTATAGTCGGGTCCAAATATTTCCAATGCAGCAGCCGTCGAAAAGAGCTTGGTGACAGATGCCGGGCAAAGACTGGTATTGGGGTTGTACATTCCCAGCGTGTCTCCTGAGCTAATATCAATGGCAAAAAAGGAAACTGAAGCGGACTTCATCTGAGATCCTGATACAAATTGTTTAATGGCTTCTCTTACTTTGCTTTGCTTGCCGGAAATGCTTTGTCCTCCTGCAGCGAAATAAAGAAGAGTCAGTATAGCAACGACTAAAAACCTCATGTTTTGGGAATATTAAAATCAAATAAACAATAAAAATTAGTAAATTGCAAAAAAAAGCGTGGACGTACAGGTTAAAAAATTTTATCTCTCGATGGTTTTTCCAACTCTTTTCCTGCTTTTGTTGTGGTTGGTAAAGCTCATCGAAATAACACTAGATTTTGATTTTTCATCTTTGGGGATATACCCTTTACGTTTTTCCAGTCTCATAGGTATTTTTGCTTCGCCGCTCCTACACGGAAGTTTAGACCATCTGATGGCTAATTCGGCTACGCTGTGGATACTGTTTGTGGCCTTATTTTATTTTTATTCGCCTGTGGCTTTCAAAGTTTTCTTTTTTGTCTATGTCGCTACGGGACTATGGGTCTGGGTGGGCGGAAGGCCGGGATTCCATATTGGAGCCAGTGGTATTATTTATGGTCTGGCTGCTTTTCTCTCTGTAAGTGGGATGATACGTAATCATATTCGTTTTATGGCATTATCCCTTATTGTAATATTCCTTTATGGTGGACTTTTATGGGGGATACTTCCCGGACAGGTCGGAATTTCGTGGGAGTCGCATCTTCTGGGCGGAGTCGCTGGAATAGTTATGGCTTTTTATTACCGGAAAAAAGAATTGTCCATTCCCATCCCGCTTTTCCCCGACTATAGTAAAATGGAAGACGATGATGGGGGACTGCCATGGCAGCAAACAATGGAAGAATTGAATCAGGAAGAAAACGAGTAGTTGTTTTTCAACATTACAAGCCTGTATGGCTGGCATAAGACTTTTTCTAGTTATGAAAGGCCTGAAGCATTCGAGACTTCTCTATAAAAAGTTGAATTATTTCTTTATAAAAGAATATTATTGGGATGGAGTCCCCCAAAAAATACGTTTTAGTTATATAATCACAATTACTATATCGGTTTAGTCGCAAATAAAAGAAAAGTGATAGAATAGCATATTTTGTAGATTAACATAGTTTACTTTATGGTTATAAATAGCGTGTAAATATTTGAACTTAAAGTTTAAAATGCTTATTTTTGAGTAGAACAAAAACCAAAGCTATGTTTACCATTTTACGTCGACTATTTTTCTTGTCAGTAATTATATTGACAAGTAATGCATTTTCTTTTGCTCAGAGTGAAACTGCCCAAGAGCAACTAGACAGAAAAGGTGAGGTCTATTTTCATTTTCAAGTGAATAGTCCTCTTGAAATTCTTGATTTAACGAAAGTCGTTTCTATTGATAATTTCAAAAACAACGAAGTCTGGGCTTATGCTAATAGTATCCAGTTTCAAAAGTTTTTACTGAAAAATATTCCCTATGAAGTCCTTCCACATCCCGGAGATGCTGTAGTCGAGGTTTGGGATGAAAGCAAAGGGATTTGGGAATTTGACACGTATCCAACATATAGTCAATATGTAACAATGATGACAACTTTTGCCAGTGATCATGCAAATATATGTCGGCTGGATACGCTTACAACATTGTCTAGCGGAAGAATGATATTAGCATTAAAAATTACAGATAATCCCACCGTGAATGAGAATGAACCTGAGTTTTTATACTCAAGCTCAATGCATGGCGATGAACTTACAGGAGCAATTCTAATGCTTAGGTTGATTGATTATCTGACAAATAATTATGGTACTCTTCCCAGAGTGACCAATATCGTAAATAATATTGAATTATGGATTTGTCCTTTGGCAAATCCGGATGGAACCTATTATGCAGGTGATAATACCCCCACGGGTGCCAGAAGAAATAATGCAAATAACATTGACCTGAATAGAAATTATCCCGACCCACGTTCTGGACAGCATCCTGATGGCAATGCCTGGCAACCTGAAACAGTTGCCTTCATGGCTTTTGCCGATGAGCATGATTTTGTTATGGCTGCTAATTTTCATGGTGGTGCCGAAGTTGTAAATTATCCTTGGGATACATGGATTACATCCGGAAATCTACATGCAGATGATAATTGGTGGGAATATGTTTCTAAAGAATATGCGGATACTGCAAAGACATATGGAACCGCTGGATATTTAACAGATGTAATTTCTAGTGGTTATACTGAAGGAGGCGATTGGTATGTGATTGATGGAGGCAGGCAGGATTATATGAATTTCTTTCAGCAATGTCGAGAAGTGACTATAGAAGTTTCTTCTACCAAATTGCCGACTGCTAGTACCATGCCTAGTTTCTGGAATAATAACTATCGATCTTTGCTAAATTATCTTGAACAATGTCAATATGGTGTTCATGGCATTGTAACCGATGCTTGTACAGGCTTGCCCATTAAAGCGAAAGTTTATGTTGAATCACATGATCAGGCAAATGATAGCTCTCATGTATACAGCTCTTTGCCCGTCGGTGATTATCATAGACCCATCTATGCCGGAACTTATTCAATTACTTATTCTGCCACAGGCTATACTTCTCAAACTATAACTGGTGTTTCAGTGACAAATAAGAATACTACTATTCGCAATATTCAATTGACACCCAATGCTCCTGTAGCTGCATTTACTGCCGATCATACTACGGGTTGTATTGCCACAGTTCAGTTTAATGATAATTCTGGCGCTCCTGCCGGAACAACTTTCCTTTGGAATTTTGGAGATGGACAGACTTCTACTTTGCAAAATCCTTCGCATACTTATGCTGCCAGTGGAAATTATACCGTGACCCTTACCCTCACCAGCTGTGCCGGAAATGATTCCGAAACCAAAACGAACTATATTAGCCTTACTTTACCTACAGCTCCTGTCACAACACCCGGAGAGCGTTGTGGTAGCGGAACGGTTGCTCTTGCTGCCACCGGAACCGGAACATTAGACTGGTATGATGCAGCTTCCGGAGGTACTTTGGTGAACACGGGTACAACTTTCACTACACCAAACCTTACAAATAATACTACTTATTATGTCGAAAGCTCTTCGACTACTTTTGGCGCTTCTCAATATGCCGGAAAATCTGATAATTCAGGTACAGGACAATATTTCACGACAACTACCGGATACAGATATATGACTTTTGATTGTTTGGTTCCAATCAGACTGGTGTCTGTTAAAGTATATGCTCAAGCTGCAGGAGATCGTACTATTGAATTAAGAAATAGTGCCGGTACACTGATCAATTCACTTGTTGTTACAGTTCCCGCATCAGGAACCTCAGGTTATGTGGCTACGCTGAATTTTGATATTCCTGCAGGTACAGGTTATCGCTTGGGAATTGCTACAGGTGCTACGAATAATCTGTATATCAGTGCTAATATTACCTATCCTTTGACCCTTGCTAATGTCATTTCCATTACCGGAAACAGCCAGAACAATAGCTATTATTATTTCTTCTACAACTGGGAAGTTCAGACTTATTCTATCTGCTCTAGTGGAAGAACACCAGTTACAGCAACTATTAATACACCGCCTACAGCGAATGCAGGCAACGACGTAACCATTACATCGGGTAATTCAACAACACTGACTGCTACAGGAGGTGGAACCTATCTCTGGAGTAACGGTGCGACTTCAGCTGCAACCATTGTCAGTCCTACAACTACCACCACTTATATCGTCACTGTGACAGCTGCTAATGGTTGTACAAGTACAGATAATGTAGTTGTCACGGTTCAGGCCAGTACTTTGGCTGTTTCAACTACAGCTACTCCTGCGTCCATGTGCGTGGGAGGAACTTCCCAATTAAACGCCAGTGCAACGGGTGGAACCGGATATTCCTATACTTGGTCGTCAGCACCTGCCGGTTTTACTTCAACAGTTCAGAATCCCACAGTAACTCCAACGGTGACTACAACTTATACTGTTACCGTGACCAGTGGTGCAAATACTACAACGTCCTCCTCTACAGTTACAGTAAATCCATTGCCTACAGCCAATGCTGGAAGCGATGTCAGTATCTGTCCCGGAACTTCAGCTACATTAGTAGCTACAGGCGGAACCCAATATTTATGGAGTAACAGTGCCGGCAATACCGCTTCGGTAATTGTAAGTCCAACAGCAAATACTACATATACAGTTACAGTGTCGAGCGCTGCCGGATGTTCAGCGACAGATCAGGTTACTGTAACCATGAAAACAGTACCTGTAGCCAATGCAGGTGCCGATATTGCGATTTGTGCTGGTCAAACAGCTAATTTAATGGCTAATGGTGGTACATCGTATGTTTGGAGTAATTCTTTGGGAACAACTGCGAATGTAAATGCTCAACCCGCTTTAAGTACAACTTATACTGTCACTGTTACCGGAGCCAGTGGTTGTACGGATACCGATGATATCCTTGTGACAGTTAACGATCTTCCAACAGCTTTTGCTGGAAATGATCAGAATGTTTGCGCTGGATCTAGCGTCACGCTGACTGCTTCGGGAGGTGGATCTTATAGCTGGAGTGATGGTTTAGGAACTGCTGCTACGGTTTATGATAATCCTTCAACTACTCAAACCTATACCGTAACAGTAACTGACATTAATCTTTGCACCGCATCCGATCAGGTTACAGTGAATGTCTTTACAGCTCCTGTGGCTACTGCGGGCAGCGACCAATCGATAAATACTGGTGAAACAGCAGCGCTTACAGGTCAGGCTACCGGTGGTAGCGGTACTTTTACATATACCTGGGACCCTGCGTCGCAACTGGTGAATGCTGGTATACTGAATCCTCAGACCCTTGCTTTAACACAGACTACTTTGTTTACACTGACGGTAATGGATGATGTTTCTGGTTGCCAGTCGACAGATGATGTAGTTGTTACAGTAGTAGGTGGCGTGCTGAATGTCTCCATTAATAGTTCAGCTACTTCGGTATGCGCCGGAAGTGACTTGCAATTAAATGCGCTTGTTAGTGGTGGAAACGGAGGTTATACTTATAATTGGGCTTCCATTCCCGCAGGCTTTACTTCTTCATCTGCCAATCCGGTTATAACGCCATCCATGAATTCAGTTTATTCAGTGACGGTAACTGATGGCAGTACGACTTCTTCTTCCAGTGTTTCAATCACTGTTTTATCGACTCCAAATGCCAATGCCGGTGCCGATGTATTTACTTGTCCCAGTCAGCCGGTTACACTTAACGCAACGGGTGGAAATAGTTATTTGTGGAGTAATGGGAATCCAACATCATCAACAGAAGTAATTCCGCTGACAGTTGAAACTTATTACGTGACTGTCACAGGAGCTAATGGTTGTACTGATGTTGATGATGTGGTGGTAGATGTTTATTCTTCTCCCGTAGCTAATGCAGGTTCAGACCAGACGATTTGCGAAGGTCTAACGGCATCACTCACAGCACAAGGGGGAACATATTATTTGTGGGATAATGCTGCAGGAAGTATCGCAAGTGTTCAGGTAAGTCCTATAGTAACTACAACTTATTCTGTGACGGTTACAGACGATAACGGATGTACAGATACAGACGAAGTCATGGTAACTGTTAATTCTCTCCCGGATGCTTCTTTTACTTATACTACGAATGATTTAGCGCTCACACTTACAAATGTTTCAACCGGCATGAATACTTGTTTCTGGTATTTTGGTGACGGAGGTATTTCCAATCAAATTAATCCAGTTTACTATTATACTAATGAAGGCTTGTATACAGTGACACTAATAGCAACGAATAGTTGTGGTAATGATACCGTAGAAATGGAAGTTAATGTAACGATCGTGGGTCTGCCTCAGACTACATCTTATATTTATAATGTATATCCGAATCCTGCCAGCGACGAAATACAAATCGAACTGCCTGTAGATAATGCTATTCTTACACTGACCGATTTGTCGGGTAGGGTAATCCTGACTGATCAAATGAACTCAAATAAGAAAGTGATTTCTGTCGATTTGCTTGCCAATGGGACTTATGTCTTGTTCGTTAAAACAAATGATGGTAAAGTTTACAGAGAGAAAATTATTATTAACCGATAAATAAAAAAGTGGCGAAAGCCACTTTTTTTATGCCCATAAATGAGGCTGTAAGATCAAAGTCGATTTGCTGAAAATCAGTTTTGCCCCTGCCATCTTCCTTCGCAGGACTAAATTTTCGTCGAAGTAGCTGAAAATCAGCCCACCCTTTAGGGAGAGGCAAGGATGATTTTCAGCAATGTCTGAGATTCGAGACATTCACTTTTTTATGCAAATAAATACGGTCTTGCTAAAAAACTGATTTAGTTGAATTTATGCTTTTGATTTCTTAAAGAGAAAGGCATATAAGGATTTTTCTATCTATATAAATCTATGTAAATTTGCAATGACAATGCAAATTTACATAAATTGAAGGTCAGTATTCCTTTTTGTGTTTTAGCAAAACTATCTTGGGAGTTAAAAAAACGAGGTAGAATAGATTTAGAGTGAGTGTTGAAATACAAACAGATTAAAAGCCAATATTGTAACTATTAAGTATGCTATAATTGCAATAAACCTTTTTGAGTTATAGACATAGTTAGCAGGCATTTCGTTTGATTTTAACGAATTATTGACATTTGAAATAATTAAAAATACTACAAAACAGATAGCTAAAGCTCCTATTTGCAATTCATACAATATGGAATATTTAAAAGCTAAATCTGAAATAATATTGATAATTGTTAGAATGTTTAAAGCTATGCTTGTATTAGTAAAAACGAAAGAAATTTTCTTGACATCTTTTGGTTCCCTTTTTAAAAAAGATTGACTATCAATAAAACCAAAAAAAAGTTGTGTGTATAATTTCATATTCAATTATTTTGTTTAATACTAAGCTTTTCTCCAAATGGCTGAATCATAATTGTATCATAGTAACTTGCCGGCTTTTCTAATAAGAATAGAAGTGTATCTCTATTATCCTTAACAACGAAAATGGTTTCGGAATTTGAAGCTTTAAATATTTCGTCACCAACAGATATTTGATGTTGAATATTATTCCTATAATTGGGATAGTTTTCAGTAAAAATTGCATATCTTTTCCCAGTATTAAGTATAAAACTTGCTGTAGGGGAACAATTCTCATAATTTTCTTCGCATGGAAAAACTTTTTTAATAACCCCATGAACAGAATCAGTCAAGTTAATACATATAACATCTTTAAAAAGAAAATAGCGTTTAATATAAATATATGTAAGCGCAGAAGAAATATAAACGACTATCAATATAACGACAATGATCAATCGCCTTAATTCTTTATTTTTAATGTTTTTAAAAAACATATAAGTTCTTAGTTTAATTTTTATTCAGATGTAGATTAAATGAATTGTTATTTTCTCCCTTCAAAAATATAACAATAATTTGTTACCAACAAATAATTTAAATGTGAGCCATAAAAAAAGGCCGTCTTAAAATGAGACGGCCTTTTTTCAGTTATTAACCTAAATATTGTTTCAGCAATTTGCTTCTGCTGGTATGGCGCAGACGTCGTATTGCTTTTTCTTTAATCTGACGAACTCTTTCGCGTGTCAGGCCGAATTTGTCGCCGATTTCTTCTAATGTCATTTCCTGTATGCCTATGCCGAAGAATAAACGTACTATGTCGCGTTCACGATCGGTGAGGGTGGCTAAAGCACGGTCGATTTCTTTGCAAAGTGATTCGTTGATGAGTTTTCCGTCGGCAATGGGGGAATCTTTGTTTTCGAGGACATCGATCAGACTGTTGTCTTCGCCTTCGACAAAAGGAGCATCAACAGAAATATGACGACCGGATACGCGGAGTGAGTCAATAACCTTTTCTTTAGGTAGTTCGAGAACTTCTGCCAGTTCGTCGGGCGATGGAGGTCTTTCGAACTCTTGTTCGAATTTTGCCAGCGCTTTGTTAATTTTATTTAAAGATCCCACTTGGTTGAGGGGAAGACGAACAATACGTGATTGTTCTGCCAAAGCCTGAAGAATAGATTGGCGAATCCACCATACAGCATATGAAATGAACTTAAAACCACGTGTTTCGTCAAACTTCTCGGCAGCCTTAATAAGACCCAGGTTGCCTTCGTTGATTAAATCGGGTAGACTAAGTCCTTGATTTTGATATTGTTTCGCTACAGAGACAACGAAACGCAGATTTGCTCTGGTGAGTTTTTCCAACGCTTCACGGTCACCTTTTCTAATCCTCTGTGCCAATTCTACCTCTTCCTCCACGGTGATAAGTTCTTCTTTCCCAATCTCTTGTAGATACTTGTCGAGGGAAGCACTTTCGCGGTTGGTGATGGATTTTGTGATTTTTAGTTGTCTCATGTGTTTTTATTATTTTGCGTCAAAGTTAACTTAAGATTACTATCAAGTCAAGTAAATTTACATATATAACGTGAAATAGTTGACTAATATATCAAATTAATAATTTTTTACATTTGCTGATTATAAAGCATTTTCATATTTTTGTGAGAAAATGTGTCGAACATTCAAATACTTAAGTTTTACGTTCGTCATGTGGTTAATAAAAGTTCGTGTAATTGTGAATGATGTTAATAAAATAAATACTACAAAATGAAAATTTCTATTGTTGGAACCGGCTATGTCGGGTTAGTTACGGGAACATGTTTCGCAGAAACAGGTGTTGATGTCGTATGCGTTGATATCGACGAAAAAAAGATTGAAAATCTAAAAAAGGGGATTATTCCAATTTATGAACCCGGATTAGAAGAAATGGTTCAGAGAAATGCTGGCAAGAACAAACTTTTCTTTACTACAAGTATTAAGGAAAGTCTCAAAGATTCTGATGTGATTTTTATTGCCGTGGGAACTCCACCGGATGAAGACGGTAGTGCCGATTTGCAATATGTGCTTGGCGTTGCAGGAGAAGTAGGGCAGTACATGGATCATTACATGGTCGTTGTGACAAAGTCAACTGTACCAGTTGGAACTGCCGAGAAAGTAAGAAAAGCAGTAAAAGATGCACAGGAGAAGAGGGGTGTTAATATACCTTACGATGTAGCATCAAATCCTGAATTCCTGAAAGAAGGAAATGCTATTGAAGATTTTCTGCGTCCCGACAGAATTGTTGTTGGAGTTGATTCCGAAGAAGCCGAAAAGGTCATGACCCGTTTATATAAACCATTCATCCTTAATAATCACCCCTTATTATTTATGGATATTACTTCCGCCGAGCTGACCAAGTATGCTGCCAATTCCATGCTGGCTACAAAAATCAGCTTTATGAATGATATTTCAAATTTATGTGATATTGTAGGTGCTGATGTTACGATGGTCAGAAAAGGAATAGGTAGCGATAGTCGTATTGGAAACAAATTTATATATGCCGGTGCTGGTTATGGTGGATCATGTTTTCCAAAAGATGTCAAGGCGTTGATTAAAACTTCTTTTGAAAAGGGACATCCGCTGAGTATTTTGCAAGCTGTAGAAGATGTGAATGATAGACAGAAAGAAGTGCTTGTGAAAAAGATAATGAAACACTTCAAAGGTGAAATCAAAGGATTAACTTTTGCTATGTGGGGCCTTTCCTTTAAACCCAATACAGATGATATGCGCGAAGCTCCATCAATTGTTATTATTCAAAAACTTATTGAAGCCGGTGCTAAGGTTAAAGTTTATGATCCAGTGGCTATGCATGAATGTCAACGAAAAATTGGCGATATTGTAACTTATGCAAAAGATGCCAACGAAGCTTTGATTGATGTCGATGGACTTATACTTGTGACTGAATGGAATGAATTCCGTATCCCAAATTATAAGGTTCTTGAAAAACTAATGAAACAAAAAAATGTTTTTGACGGACGTAACATTTACGAACCTAAAGAAATGAAAGAAAATGGATTCGTATATTACGGAATAGGGAGACCTGAAATAAACTAAATATGAAAAAAAGAGTACTGGTAACAGGTGGGGCTGGATTTGTTGGTTCCCATCTTTGTGAGCGTCTTCTGAAAGAAGGGA
>PHDH01000127.1 GCA_002840935.1 Bacteroidetes bacterium HGW-Bacteroidetes-21
GATTATTTATTAGTTTAATAAAAATCTGCGATTATCTGCGAGATCAGCGGGAGTTATTTAATCCAATGAAAGTAAGGATTTATTTCACAGAGGAAGCACAGAGAGCCACGGAGAATTTTATTTAAAATTGTTCATCAACCAATGATTTATTAATTTTTCAAGGGTTAGAGTATGATCTCAGCTTAAAAAGAAACTGATAAAACTATTGTCTTATGCTGTTACTGATGATGAAGGTAATCCGCTGAATCCTTCGACAGTTAATACCGTTATTAAACCGTCGAATGTGAAGAAGAGGCCGGGAATATAGGCTGTTAATTGAATGTAATATCTCGCTATTTTTTACTTCTTCTTTTTCTTCTGAATAAAATGAATATAATTGCAAATATAAAAACAAACCCAGAGACATAAATAATCCATTTGTAACGACTTATAATGTCAAAGTAGTTTGATGATTGCTCGTTTATATTAGAATCTGTTTTTTCAATTTGTTTTTCTCTCACCAACCATCCAATTTCAGGTCTTAGCGTTAATGTTTTTTTATCTTGTTTTATCCCAATAAACCCGGCTAAAAACTCCATTTCATAAATTTGGTCATAATATTTCCAAATAAAATCAGCTTTTGAAAGGCCACTCGTGAAATCAGTTGTATACAAACCATCACCAAACTCTTCTGGTTCTTTATCTATATATGGATTTCTTTCCAATCCAGATTTATCTCGGTTGATATATGGGAAAAATTTAATAATCCAGCCAGTTATATATGGACCACCACTTTCATCATTTTCTTTAAAAATATTTATCCAAAATGTAGTATCTGTTTTTTGGTCGTATACATTAATAAATTGCTGTACAATTGGCTCAAGTGAATTAATCCAATTGTCTATTTCATAGCCTTTTAATTTTTGCAAGTTATTCTTTATCTTTTTCCAGTCGTCTTTTGTTCCCTCAATTTTAACTAAAGGTATACCACAAAAAGTTGAGTATTCGTACACAAAATACTCTTTCATTGCATCCAATAACGCTACTTCAAAAGCAATTTTTTCAACTGGTGTAGTTGTGCTAAACGATTGCGCAAATATGTCATAAATGTCTGGCTTAATATATTTTGAAATCGAATCTGAAATAATGGGAAAAGATAAGGGCCATGGTGATTCTTCACTGCCTTTAACAAAATCTAAACTAATCGAGAGTGTATTAATAATCAATTTCTTCTTGCCATCAAATCTTACAATTTCCTTCCTTAACTTTTCATGATTAATATTTACATGTTGTGAGAATCCCTGACATATTAATAACCAAATCATATCAGGGCTAATGCTAACTGGTCGATGATCTATAAATGCTTTATAAAGTGTACTAATCATTGGATGTATGTCCGTTGATACTAATGTTGTTTTTCTTAGTTTTATATCACAAGCTTCAAATTTGCTATCAATTCTTTCTTCAATAGCTTTTACGTAAGAAACCTCTTTTAATGGTTTACTGGCTAACTCTAAATCAGCACATTTGATTTCAACCTGCGCGAAAGTATTTAAACCGCAACTCATTATAATGCAAATGCATAAAAGATATTTCATGTGTTTAAATTTAGGTATTATTTGTTTACTTGTTTTAATTTCATATTCTCGCTTTAGAAGTGTTCAAATTGTATTTATTACCACAACAAATATATTAAAACCAATTAATATAAAGCAAAATATTAAATTACTGTTCCAATTTATTTTTAATAAGAATAAGATTATGCAAACTTACCTTAATAATACATTCTTGTTAGTTCATAGTTCATCAAATGCATCATATTTATTCATAGTAGTTTTTAAGAGGTTGTATCTATGAATATTAGCAATATGTTTTCATTGTGTAATAAAATAATTTATTTTAAAGTAATGATAAAACTCTTCGCCAGTAACAGGATTCATTAAACCTAAAGAATCTTTTATTTCGTATTTTCCAATTTCGCCTTTCACTATAACATTTGTTTCAATGTGATTACGACAGATCTTGTAAGGCTTTTGATATTTCTTGCACTGAATAAAATATGAACTATCGCCACATACACAGGGATATATTTTTGCTCGAAATTGGTCACCATTATTAATTTTATCATTCTCTTTAATTACTATGAACTGGATCGGGTCATGAGTGAAATCTTCAATTCCTATCGAGCTAAATATCTTGTCGTTAGCATTTGTTTTGTGCTTGAAAATCAACCACTTTGACATGTAAATGTAGTCTCTTATGCCTTTTTCTTTATAATAAACAATTTCACCTTTAATTTTTTCTATTTCTTTTTTATAATTGGGTATACACTCTTTGCAAATACCTAATGAGGTGTCCAATGCAATAATTGTTCTATCAACAATCATGTCAACTAACATAAATCCTTGTTGGTCGTTTAGGTATTTGCATTTAATTTTGTCATCTATTATATTCAGAAAATGATTCCCAAGATTATAATAATAATCTAGACTATCCATAGAAAGCTTTAGTAGTTTGCAACAAGTACAATTTCCTATCTTATGCTTAATATTAGTATTATAATTATTATATAAAAATGCGATACTACTTTCAGTATTAACAATACAATTTTCTAATACATTTTCAGACTTTCTGCATGATGAATTCAGAATTATTAATGAAATTGTTACTATGTATATTTTTTTAATCATTAACCTTTTCATTTAATGTAAATGGCAACATAATATTGAACCCTGTACGTGCTTTTACAATTATATTTCCACCTCTGACTATGTTTTCATTTTTACTGTTAATTTTCGTAGATAAATAGATATGATCTTTATCCCATTTAATAGTATCAAATTTTGTTTTGTTATCAATATTACAGCCAATTACATATAATGCCGTATCGTAAGTAGCTAAGAATATTTTCGATTTTATTGTATCATTTCTATTTACAGCATATTTATTTTGTTGCACAAATATTTTCGTTTTACTCATATCAAAGTATGTATCCTCTGAATATGTTTTGGAAAACATTATATAACGCAGCATTAAATTCAATACAATGTTCTTTGTTGTAAGTATGCTTTCTTCAGATTCAGTACATTCCTCCATTTTGCTCATATCAACAAATGAATTAATCCAACTTAGAAATTCATCGTTGCATCTGCTTTTTTTTACATCATATATACAAGTATCCCTTAAATTTGAAATAGAACGTATTAATTCCTTTTTAATGCGCTCATTACCTTTTTTATAACTCAAGCAACTGTCTAATTTTTCGCAAATTGTATCTGATATTAAATAAGCATTAAAAAATGGTTTATACTTATAATCGTTTTGTGAAGCATCTGCTTTTAAATATTCATAATTCGAGAAACACTTTGTTTCTAGTAGCTCATTCATTTCATTTAATACAGAGATACGATTATTTTTTTCTTTATTATTACCACATGACACTCCTATTATTAGCATCGTAAATACTAATGCTATTTTTTTGTTATTATTATTAAGTGTTATAAATAACTTTTTCATTTTTTAAAAGGCGATATCAAGTATCAAAAATAATATATATCTATTGATTTTTATTATAATATTAATTTTTCAATATCCCTTAATCAAGCCATTACATTTTATACTCAGGGACACTTCTACATATAATTTCTCATAATAAACTCTATACGCTCCATTTGCCCTCATGTAAGTGTCCTTCTAATTCAGTGGTACTTCCAAAAACAAATATTCCTACTCGTCATCTTAAACCTCTTTGTTTTATCGGTTCTGTAATAAAATGGTGTTCTTATGACTCCCGGTCACCACTTTCTTTGCAGGTCACCCAACTCAATTTCTTTACTTTAGTAAATATCATGTAAATATATCGAAAAGCAATCCCTATCAAACAAAAAAATCCCGACTGTTTCCAGACGGGATTCTTGCTGTTTTGTGACCTCGAAGGGAGTCAAACCCATAACCTTCTGATCCGTAGTCAGATGCTCTATTCAGTTGAGCTACGAGGCCAATAACGGGTGCAAAATTACTATTTTTTTGTGAAAGTTGAAAGAGTTAAAGAAAAATTATGAATTTCTTTTAACTGGGAACAATTAATGGCTGGTTTTTTAGTTATTTTTACGAAAAATATTTTGTATGAAAGTCTTCAAAAAAATCCTTAAGTATTTTCTGATATTCATTATCGTATTAATCGGATTACTCATTGCTACTCCTTTCATTTTCAAAGACAAAATCATTGAAAAGGTAAAAACTGAAGTCAATAAACAGGTGGATGCCAAAGTCGATTTCGGCGAATTTTCCTTGTCGATTTTCTCCGACTTCCCCAACCTGAGTTTCGATATTAAAAATGTTTGTGTAGTTGGGAAAGGTGAATTTGAAAACGATACACTGGCTTTTTTACCCGATCTTCATACTGTACTTAACCTGATGAGTGTTTTCGGCGACGAAATTAAAATTCGCGAAATCGGACTCGAGAAACCCATCATTAACCTATTGGTTACCAAAGAAGGTAAAGCCAATTGGGATATTGCCATTTCAGACACTACCCAAACTGAAACAGTAGATACGACTACTTCGTCGTTCAAACTTTCCCTCAAAAAACTGGAGTTGACCGATGCCAATATACTATACGACGACAAATCGATGGCCATGACCACAGATATTAAGAATCTCGACTTCCTACTTCGCGGTGATCTGTCGGATGCTTCCACCGAACTTGATATTCTGGCCGTCATCGACTCCCTTACCTTTGGCTACGAAGGCATGAACTACCTCGAAAAATCTTCTGTTACCTTCAAAGCTGGGATCGACGCTGATCTGGCAAATTCCGTTTACAAATTCAAGGAAAATAAACTCACCATTAATCAGTTGGATTTAGCTTTCGACGGTTCAATCTCTATGCCCACCGATGATATAGGCATTGACCTTAAAATGAGTTCGCCCCAAACCGAATTCAAAAACATTTTATCCATGGTCCCAGCCATTTTCATGTCGGGATTCGAAAACATCAAAACGTCCGGAACCTTTGGCTTCGATGGAACAATTAATGGTACATACGGCGAAAAGTCCATGCCCGGATTTGACTTCAACTTTAAAATCGACAATGGCTATTTTAAATACCCCGATCTCCCCACTGATGTTAAAAACATCAATGTGGCAGCTCATATCGCCAATAAAGATGGCAACGAAGACAATACGATTATTGATATCAGCAAATTCCATGTCGACATGGGCGCCAATCCTGTAGATATGAAACTCCTAGTCACTACCCCCGTTAGCGACCCGAACTTAGAAGGCTGGCTCAAAGGCCGCATAGACCTGAATACGGTCAATACATTCTACCCTATGGAAGGCACAAAAATGAGCGGAACAATAAATTCCGACATTACTTTTAACGGAAAAATGTCACAAATTGAACAGGAAAAATATGAAGATTTCAAAGCCGAAGGAAAAATTACCTGTTCACGTATCAATTACGAAAGCGGCACCGACAAAATTCGTGTTGATTCGGCCTATATGGAAGTCAGTCCCAAATATTTTGACTTGAAAAACCTAACTGCTATTATGGGTGAAAGCGATTTCAATATGAACGGAAAAATCGAAAACTTCATGGCCTATGCTTTCCGCGATGAATTACTGAAAGGAAATTTCAACTTCAAATCAAACTTCATCAATGTCAATCAGTTTATGGGTAATGAAACCGAGACTGCCAGTTCGACCCCCGCTGCAGAAGATACGTCTTCGATGTCGGTTATTGAAATTCCAAAAAACATCGATTTTACGCTTACTACTTCAATAGGTAGATTGCTTTACGACAAACTTGATATTACTGCTATGCAAGGCGAAGTGGTCATCAGTGGCGGCAAACTGAACATGAATAATGTGAAAATGAATATGCTCGATGGAAGTCTGGCTATGAACGGCTATTATTCTACAGAGAAATCAGACCCCGCCGTAAAATTCGATTTCAACATCAATGATTTCGACATTAAAAAATCTTTTGATGCTTTCAATACGGTTCAAAAACTTGTCCCAATGGCCGAAAAATGCAACGGAAAATTTGGCATGTCTTTATCATTTGAAAGTTTGCTGAGTCAGACCATGGAACCCATAATGAACACTTTAAACGGAATTGGCGTACTGAATACTAAAAATATTGTAGTAACAAATTCTGTTCTTGAAAAAGTAGCAGAAGCCCTTAAAAAGGACAATTTCAAGTCGATGAAACTCGATAAAGCAGTTGTTAAATTTACAATCAAAGACGGAAATATTGAAGTAGAACCGTTCACTACCATGGTAGACCGTTCGGAAGTAACTTTTGGAGGTTCCCAGAGCCTTGATCAGATATTAAAATACAATCTCAGCTATAAAATTCCGAGTAAAGACTTGGGAAATGCAGCCAACGACATTTTCAAAAACATGTCAGGAGCTGCAAGTCAGGCAGGCATCGAAATCAAAGTACCCGAATTTATTACCATCAATGGGAATATTCTGGGAACCCTGCTGAAACCCGAATTAAAACTAGACATGAAGCAACAGGCTACCAATGCAGTTGATAATATTAAAGAACAGGTGACAGATAAAATCAACGAAGAAGTGGATAAAGCCAAGGCCGAAGCTATAAAAAAAGCCCGCGAACAAGCCGACAAACTGAATAAAGAAGCTGAAACGCGTGCAGCTCAAATTGTCGCTGCCGCCGAGCAAACGGCTAAACAAGTAAATTCGAATGCTAAAATTGCTGCCGACAAAGTCAAATCAGAAGGCGATGTAGCTGCTCAAAAAGTAATGGATGCTGCTAAAGGCAAAGGTCCGATTGCAGATGCTGCTGCTAAAAAATCTGCTGAAAAAATCAAGAAAGAAGCAGCTCAGAAAGCTACTGATCTGGAAAATACAGCAGCCAACGAAGCTGCTAATGGCGTAAATAAAGCAAAACAGGAATCAGATAACATTAAAAAAACAGCCAAAGCTCAAGGCGATAAACTGATTGAAGACGCATCAAAACAATAATGCTAAAAAAACTTAGACATATATTTTTGCCATTTTGCTTTATTCTGACAATTTTAATTCAGAGTTCCTTCGCATTTGCCTTAGGCGACGATGAATGTGGTGATACCGACAACAAGAAAGCTCGCAAGTTGTTTGAACAAGCGCTGGATGCTTTAAAATCGGGCAAATCGCAAGAAGCCTATAAGTTTTTTGCTGATGCTACTCAAGAAGACCCTTCATTTGCCAATGCATATGTCGAAATGGCATACCTCAACTTCCGTTACTCGGATGATTCAGAGCAAAGAGGTATGGCACAGCAATCGGAACAGTTTTATAACAAGGCCGTAAATAATTATAAAAAAGCTGCCGATGCCTGTCCTTCTATTAAAAATTACGACATATGTATTTGGCTAGCAGAATACTACTTCAAAAAAAGGGATTTTGAGACAGCAAAAAAATACCTACAACCTTTCATCAATAACGCCAAGCAACATACTGATATGGCATTTGCCAAAGGTATGATGCGTAAAATTGACCGTTATTATGAACTCAAAGCTAATCCTGTGCCTTATAAGCCTATCAAAATGAGCGGTGTAAACACAGACATGGACGAATATTTACCTATGGTGAGTCCCGATGGCGATTTGTTTTTTTATACCCATCGATACGCTAAAAAAAGTATGGATTATGGCGATTTTAAATGGACGGACGAATTCCGTGTCAGCAAAAAAGCAGGACAAAATAATGGCATCAGCACTTATGTTCAGGGAAATCCTATGGATGATCCTTTTAATAAAGGAATAGATCAGGGAGCCGTGTCTGTCACTATTGACAATAATTTCATGTATGTCACTTTGTGCGAAATGAGTCGTACTACGTCCGGACCATATAAAAACTGTGACATATGGGTTTCGGAGTTTCAGGAAGGCCAGTGGTCAACACTCAAAAACCTGGGGCCCAATGTTAATGGACGTACTTCGTGGGAAAGCCAACCTTCAATTTCGGCCGATGGAAAAACACTTTTTTTCTCAACCATCCGCCCCGGGAATATTGGTTTTGATGCCGATAAAAACCAGACTTGTGATATTTGGATGTCTCAGATGGACGAAAACGGGGTATTCCAAAAAGCAGTTAACGTAGGACCTGTAATCAATACTGCCGGAAACGAAAAATCACCCTACATGCACAGTGATAGTCAGACCCTCTATTTTGCCAGCGATGGTCACGATGGTGTTGGTGGTTACGACATTTTTTACTCTAAACGCAAACCCGGTGGCACTTGGGAAACTCCAAAAAATATTGGATACCCCATCAACACTGAGAATGATGAAGTAGGACTGATCGTCAGTACCCAGGGCAAAATGGCCTATTTCTCATCCAATACATTGAACGACAACGACAATTATGATATTTACGAATTCGAATTACCAATAGAAGTTCGTCCTGCCGAAGTGATTTTCGTCAAAGGTCAGTTAAAAGACGATCAGGGACAAGAACTTACTGAAGCAAAAATCAAAGTAGAAAATGTACAAACACATGAGGTTACTGAAGGAATGATTGATAAAATGACAGGTCGTTATGCTGTAGTTATCCCCGTAAAAAAACCGGATGACGAATTTTTAATGACCGTTAAAAAACGCGACTACGCATTTACTTCGCAAATTATTACAGCTAAAGAAACAGTTAAAGTTGAGCCTGTAAAAATTGATTTCGAGGTCAAACCAATAGAAGTTGACCAAACAGTACAATTAAACAATATCTATTTCAACTCTAGTTCTTCCGAATTATTCAAGCAAAGTCTTTTTGTCCTCGATAATTTCCTCGAATTTTTAGAAGAAAACCCCACGCTGAAGATAGAAATACATGGACATACAGATAATATTGGGGATGCGAAAAACAATCAGACACTTAGCGAAAAACGAGCCAAGGCAGTTCGTGATTATCTGCTATTGATGGGGCTTGATTCTTCTCGAATTGTTGCATGGAAAGGGTATGGACAAACCAAACCTATTGCTTCTAATACGACAGAAACAGGCCGTGCCCAAAACCGACGGACGGAGTTTGTGATTGTTGCAAAATAATCTTTCCTTACTGACTTTATACTTGTCAGTTAAAAAAACGAACGACTATCACCTAAAAAACACCAGTCCACCACAAACATTAAGTCCCTGGTTGATTTTAATTTTACTCTTATTTGTCAGATAATAATCGGCGATAAAAGTGAGACCTATCTTATCAGTCAAGCGATATGAAACAGTTATCTCAGGAGCAACGAAGAAAAAAGAATCAGAGCTGATATCTGTCAAATAATAGTCGCCTTGTTTAGAAATGGCATGTATATTCCGTATGCGGCCTCCACCACCAAAAACGCCAATAAAAATGAGCAACGGATCTTTATTCAAAACATAACTAGCAGCCAGTCCACCAGATCCAATGCGGTAGTACGAAGGTTCATTATATCTCAAAGTAACAGAGTTTCCACGCCCTCCAATTAAAAACTTAGATCCAGCAAAAAAGGATAAACGGCCACCCAAACAGCTCGTAAATCCTGTGGCATCTGTATATGAATTTGTCATTGAATAATAGCCTGAGCCATAAAACATTCCACCTACAAAATGATATTTCTGAATTTCACTCTGGGCAAACAAACCTGTTCCGACAATCAGAAATAGTACGGCAACTAATAACTCTTTATTCATGAAAGCATCTACTCTACGATTAGCTTAACTACAGCTGTTTTCCCACCTGAAAGATGTGCAATAACGAAGTAAAAACCTTTAGAAAAACTCGTTACATCCATATTGAAAATTTTAGAATTCAATTTCTGATTCGTTGAAAATACTTTTTTACCTGAATTACTATATACTTCAATAGAATCAAGCATTTGATTTTTGCTAGATATGACCACATTACTACTGGCAGGATTGGGAAACAAAGTGATTTTATTCTTTTCCAGTTTAACAGTAGGAGATGAAAGATAACGATCCCAGTCCCAAATTCCCAAAGCATACTCGCCTTTAGCAATATTCTCGGCGTAGAGATATCCGGAAGAACTTCCACCAGTGCGAGTTGTGGAAATAATTTGCCAGTCGCTTGCAGTGGAAGGACGATACAATAAAACCAACGAATCGGCAACATTGGTCATTAAAATATTATCAAGCCAACCGCTGGATGCAGTAGATTTATTATATGTAAACTTCCCTTTAAGATTAATACTGTCTGGAAAAAGTCCATCGATCTTCCAGTATCTTTCAGTTGAAATAAAAAGTCCGGGAATCATCGTTTTTAATGTATCCGGAGCAACCCAATTATGCTCCACCCGAACAAAAGCAGAATCGGCAATCGACATGACAGTTCCACTAAAATAAGTTGTTGGGAAATCATATACCTGAACAGCTTTCAACGTTTTATAATTATCCGTGGTAGCATCTAAAGAGCGTTCCTCGGCATCAACCATAACAATACTGGGGTTTATTGGAATAGTAAAAGACTTTGTTAAATAAGGTCCATCGAATTCTGTCAATACTGTATGTTTGTTCCATTGCTGATCCATGAATGTCAGCTCAAATTGCAGATTTTGGGAATAAGTGGTTCGTCCCCTAAGCTTTTCGCGTAAAAACACCGTTACATAATAATTACCACCATTGGGCACAACTAAAAATGAATCAACTGAAAAATGAGGATAACCCGGTGTAAAGACCCAAGAATCGGAGAATCCTTGTAGTTCTATTCCACTTATGCCAGATAGAATATCGCACATTTGTTGAGAAGAAACATCTTTATATTTCATTGAATCCAAAAATGTACGAATTGAACTAAAGAACAATGTATCACCCATATGACCGCGCAAAGAATGAGCAACCGTAGCACCTTTCTCATAAACAGTCGAGCCATAAGTCAGCAAATGAGGAA
>PHDH01000128.1 GCA_002840935.1 Bacteroidetes bacterium HGW-Bacteroidetes-21
AAGTTTGATTTTCTATATAGGAGCCTGAAGATAATGTAATGGTAAAACTTACAATTTCGTCGTATGGCATGCCAGGTAGTATTTTACATGTAAAAGGGAAAGTTGTGAAATGGTAATCAGAATTATAACCCATAGAGGCTATAAACTGGTTCTGCTCGATAATCTGAATATGACTGTTACTGCATGAGATCGAAGCGTTAATGTTATTACACGCCGAAAGATAGTTGTGAATTATTCCTGTAATATATAATGTGTCATTATCTGTAGAAGGAATAAATTCTATGCTGTCGAACTCGAGGGCAGGGGAGTTAATCGGACTAACTGCTTTCAGCATATTGATGCGACCGTTGCCTAACTGACCTGCAAAAGGAATATTGTCGGGTATAGTGTCAATATTGTCACAAGCCAGTTTTAGAATATGGCCCGTTTGAAGAGCAGTTAAGGTATCATTGTGTTGGGCAATGATTAAGGCTGCCACTGAAGCTGCTAAGGGGGAAGCAAATGAAGTCCCCCAGCCACTGTTATAAGAATTATTGCCTATAGTACTATATACAGCTTCGCCAGGTGCAGTAATGTCGACCTGAGGCCCATGGCATGATTTATACCACATAACATCTGCCGAATTGGATGCAGCAACACAAATCACATTATTATATGCACAGGGGTAAAAAATATCATTGTTCAGGTTGCCGTAATTTCCTGCAGCAGCAATTACCAGCGCATTCCGGTTGAAAGTTGCATAGTTAATAATATCCTGACCATAAGGGTGGGGCGAAATGCCACCCCATGAGCAGTTAATAACCTGACAGCCATGATCGGCAGCATAGACTATTCCTTCGTAAGAAGCATTGAGCATCCCGTTGACATCCGAAATTTTTACCGGAAGAAAACGACAGTTGAATCCCGGAGAGGCTATACCAATTCCGTTATTTGTTTTTGCAGCTGAATATCCTGAAACTCTAACTCCATGATCATTTGCGCCATATTCGCTGGCTTCACTCCATTCGGCACTATTGTCATTATCACCCAAATCCCAGCCCCGGAAATTATCTACATAACCGTCATTGTCATCATCTATTCCGTTTATTGGATCATTGTAATTATAAGCAATATTATCCACCAGATCTTCATGCGCATATTCAACGCCGGTATCTGTTATGCCAATAATTACATTGGCACTTCCCTGGCAAATGTCCCATGCCTGATATGCTTTGAGATTGTTCAGATAATATTGCGCGGGAGTTAGTGGGTCGTTAGTAGTATACATAAGTTGAGGCCTATAGGCTGGCTGAGCATATTCAACTTCAGGTAATACAGATAAGTTATATGCTAATTCAAGGACAGGAATAGTATTTGAAAATTTAACAGAATAGATCGTTGTAATATCAGTTTGACGTCCATCATTTTTTTCAGGAACCTTAGAAAATGGGAATTTTACATTGATTTCGGAGACATCAAATGCATTTAATAGGGTATTGACTGATTCGATTTGCAATGCATTATTCTTACACTGATTTTTAAAAGCAGGCTTAATTTTAAGAATAATTTCGTTGTCAGGGTACGGATCCTGATTCATTTTATTTTGACCAAATGCAACAATTGATGCTGCTATAGTAATGATAATAAGTATTGTAGTAGTAATTGCTTTCATACAGTAAAGATACAAAAATAAATGAAACCCAGAGATAATATTTTCGTATTAAGGTTTGTGTGTTTTTACACTGAATCGTTGTTTTACTTGACTAATGAATTAAATTTTAAGATTAATGTATTTTTTCTTACTTTTGAATGATTAAATTTTATAATATGAATTGCATTATCATTGATGATGACAAATTATCACGTAAGGTGATAGAAGAATATGTTAAGAAAACGGATTTTCTTAATTTACTCAACATATACAGCAGTGCTGTAGAAGCAATAAATTCAATTAAATCAATAGAGTATCCGGTACATTTGATATTTCTCGATATTGAGATGCCTGATATGACTGGTTTGGATTTTTTAGAGTCTATACCCAATCAGTCTCCCCAGATTGTAATCATTTCTGCTAAAGAGAAATATGCTTTAAAAGCATTTGAGTATGACGTAACCGACTATTTACTCAAACCAGTTAATTACGCGCGCTTTTTTAAAGCCGTTAATAAAGCATTAAAAAGAATAGATGATTTTCAGAATTTCTATTTTAATTCGAATAACTCTGATAATCAGGAAGTATATATTAAGAAAAACTCGGCTTTGGTACGCTTAAAATATAATGATATATTATATATAGAGGCGCTCGAAAATTATGTGATAGTCAATACTTTTACTGAGAAGTTGACCATACATTTTACCATGAAAGCTTTTGAAGAAAAGTTGCCACTTAAAAAATTCAAACGAGTTCACCGCTCATTTATTATTAATATCAATCATATAAAAGGAATTGAAGATAATGCAGTACTCATCGAGCAGCATGATGGTGTGAAGTCAATTCCTATTGGGAAATCCTATAAGGAAAAACTAATGAAGGATATTAACCTGATTATCAGGTAACCATTGTGATCCGGGAATTATTTTACAAACATGTAGCACAGACTTCTGATGCTCCTTTAGGTCTTGAAATTACGGGAGCTCAAGGAGTTTATCTAATTGATACTACAGGAAAGCAGTATATCGATTTGATTTCGGGCATTTCTGTCAGCAATGTGGGTCATTGTAATCCTAGAGTCGTTAAAGCTATTTGTGATCAAGCGCTTCAATACTCTCATATTTTAGTCTATGGCGAAAATATATACAAGCCACAGGTTCATCTGGCCAAAAAGCTGGCCGAAATATGTGGTGAGGGATTGGATGTTGTGTATTTTGTGAATTCAGGTAGCGAAGCTGTTGAAGGCGCCATTAAATTAGCTAAAAGATATACTGGCAGACCCAATGTAATATCCTTTAATAATGCATACCATGGCAGTACGCATCTTTGTCTGAGTCTCATGCACAATAATTCTATGAACAGGGCATATCGGCCATTGGTTCCAGGAATTCAACATTTTTCTTTTAATCAGTATTCAGTTCTTGATTCTATTAATGATCACGTAGCTGCAGTTATTGTTGAACCAGTTCAGGGAGAAGCCGGGGCTGTTCCTGCGGATAATAATTTTCTTCTCATGCTCAGGCAAAAGTGTGACGAAACCGGCACTTTGTTGATTTTTGATGAAGTTCAGACAGGCATTGGGCGTACAGGAACTTTTTTTGCTTTTCAGTCATATCAGGTCAAACCAGATATTCTTGTTTCTGCCAAAGCGCTGGGAGGAGGAATGCCCTTGGGCGCATTTATTTCCTCTGTTCAAATTATGAATTGCCTAGCTGTAAACCCTCCCTTAGGACATATTACTACGTTTGGCGGACATCCTGTTTCGTGTTCAGCGGCATTGGCCGCTATTCAAGTCATTGAAGAGGATAAACTATTAGAAAGAGTATTTGTGTGTGAAGCGCAATTCAGAAAAGCTTTAGTACATCCAGAGATTCTACAAATTAGTGGAAAAGGATTACTATTAGCTGTTCATTTATCCGACGAAAGCAAAGTAAAAAAAGTTATAAAATCATGTTTGGAGCAAGGCCTTGTAACAGATTGGTTCCTTTTTAACGACAAGGCATTAAGAATTGCTCCACCTTTGTGTATCTCGGATGAGGAAATACAAAAATCCTGTGAGATTATTCTTCAGTCTCTGTCGGCTCTTTGATTTCCTTTTTCTTCTTGTAAAATAATATTCCTCCAATCAACGTTCCATATAAAACAGTAATCCATGGATTTGAAGTTATCGGGCAGGTCCCGGATTGACACCCCACATAATAATAGTAAAGAAAACCCCCGGTTCCACCTAAAAATATTCCTGTGAGTAACCATGGTATCGAAATTTTGCGGAAATTTGTCATGAAATTCATAATCAAAAATTAAACATGCAAAGATACAAAACAATATATGTACTGAGTTTCTTAATTTTTCTTATAAGTCCGTTAAGAGCCCAGACGGCATACTCTGAGGTCGCTACATACGAGGACGAGCTGAAAGTACTCTTTGATAGTATGTTTCTCCGAAACGAAATTCGTTTCTTGAGAACAGATAAGGAAAAAATGGAATTAAACGAGAATCTGACAACTATTTTCAGAGAAGCTTTGGAAAAAAAGGAGTCTTTCGATTATCCATTCAATAAACTGGTCAATTGTGGTATTCTAAAGTCACCCGATAACCGGGTTAAAATATACAATTGGAATCTGCGCTTTAGCGATGGATCGTACCGTTATTATGGTTTTATTCAGTATTATCATCCCAAATTAAACGAAGTTTTTACATGGGAATTAACAGATGCTTCTGATTCTATGCCTGAGCCCGAGACAAAAATGCTGACCGAAAAACAATGGTTTGGCGCTTTGTACTATTATATTATGTCGTATGGTGAAGGGAAAAAGACCAATTATATACTTCTTGGATGGGACGGAAATAATCATTTTACGAATAAGAAAATTGTCGAACTCCTCAGTTTTACTGACGAGGGAGAACCGCGTTTTGGGAAGTCTGTTTTTAAAATTGATAATAAAACATTAAAGAGATATATTATTGAATATCCTATCAGAGTTACTGTGGCTCTCGTGTATGATGAAAAAGTAGATGCCATTGTTTGGGATCATCTTTCGCCAGATAATAATTCGAAGAAAGACGATATCAATTTTTATGGTCCCGATGGGTCGTATGATGGATTTAAGCTGAACGGGAATAAATGGTTTTATGTCCCTGAAATATATGTGGTTAATCCAAAGACTGACAAGTAATTGAACGAACTTTACACTGCTTATTATTTTTCAATTCGGTAATTTCTCATTTGGCATTTCGGAAAAAAGAACAACGTTTGTCCGAAAATTTTCATTAATTATTGAGAAAAATATATACTTTTATCGCCGGTATAAGAATATATGGCAGCAATAAGAGAATCACAGGTTAATATTTACATCGTTGATGACGATGAAATGCAGCTTAAAATTCTGAAAAACAAGTTTTCATCTTGCTCAGGATATAAAATTTATACCTATTTAAACGGGAAAGATTTTTTAGCTGATTTTACTAAACTTCCTTATTTCAAACGTCAGATTTATATTGTAATATTTGACTATCTGTTGAATAGTGGTGTTGAGAGGGAGAATGGTATTGAAATAATGAAAAGATTAAAACAGACAAACAATAATGCAGATTACATTATTTTGTCTGGAGTTGATGACGCAGATATTGCTTCTTTAGCTATTAAATCAGGTGCTGTTGCTTATATTAAGAAGAATGAAAATTCCTATCTGCGAATACAAAATCAGGTTAAGTATATTATAAGTCAGCGTACTCTTGATCGTTCAAGAAAGCATAACCGTTTTGCACGAAGTTTCTTTATTATTGCCATTTTCGCTTTAATAGCCTTTGGTCTATTGGTCATTTTTTCTGATATTTTATAGTTTTTTTTCATAAGACTGACAAAACGTCATTTTTTTTAGTCGTGGTATATAGTTTGTCATACATGCCAACAAAAAAAATGAATTATGCAAAAAGGTAATATTGGTGTCAGTTCGGAAAATATTTTTCCAGTAATTAAAAAGTTTTTATACAGTGAACATGAAATTTTTCTTCGTGAGCTTATTTCCAATGCTACAGATGCTGTAAGCAAATTAAAAGTCCTTGCTAATACGGGCGAATTTAAAGGGAACATTGAAAATCTTCAGATCCGTGTATCCATTGATAAAGATAAAGGGACATTAACGGTGTCTGATTCTGGGTTGGGAATGACTGAAGATGAAGTAACCCGTTATATTAATCAGATTGCTTTTTCGAGTGCCGGAGAATTTTTAGATAAGTATAAAGACAGCGCTTCTTCGATTATCGGACATTTTGGTTTGGGTTTTTATTCCGCTTTTATGGTATCCGAAAGGGTAGAAATTGTTACTAAATCATGGCAGGAAAATGCCGAAGCTGTTTCTTGGTCTTGTACCGGAAGTCCCGAGTACGAAATGAAGAAGGTTGAAAAAGATACTGTAGGTACCGATGTGATTCTTTATCTCGACAAGGACAGTAAAGAATTTCTTGAAGAAGATCGTATAGAGGGTATACTTACAAAATTTTGTCGTTTCCTTCCTGTACCTATCGCTTTTGGCGAAGAAAAGGAATGGAAAGACGGAAAAATGGTGGAAACGGGAAAAGAAAAAATTATCAATAATCCCAATCCACTTTGGAAAAAGAAACCTGCCGATATCAATGAAGAAGAATACAAAGCATTTTATCATGAACTCTATCCTGGCAGTTATGAAGAACCCTTGTTTAACATTCATCTAAATGTTGATTATCCGTTTAATCTGACAGGTATTTTATATTTTCCGAAAATAAAAGATCGTTTCGAATTACAGAAAAATAAGATACAACTTTATTGCAATCAGGTTTTTGTGACCGATTCAGTAGAAAATATTGTTCCTGATTATCTCATGCTTCTTCATGGAGTAATTGATTCTCCGGATATTCCCCTGAATGTTTCAAGAAGCTACTTGCAGGGAGATCCCAATGTGAAAAAGATTTCTTCTCACATAACAAAAAAGGTGGCTGATAAACTGCAGGAGATTTTCAAAACAAATCGTGATGAGTTCGAAAAGAAATGGAGCGATTTGAGAGTCTTTATTCAATATGGGATTATCTCGGATGAAAAATTTGCAGAGAAAGCCGATAAGTTTTTCATGTTTACCAATATTGAAGATAAAAACTTCACTTTAGAGGAATATGAAAAGCTCGTGAAAGAAAATCAGACAGATAAAGATAAGAAGACCATTTATTTATACACTTCTGATACTGACGAACAGTTTACATTTATCAAAAATGCGCAGGACAAAGGTTACGATGTGCTGAAAATGAATGGTTTCCTTGATTCTCATTACATTAATTATTTTGAAGAAAAGAACAAGGATATTCGCTTCAGCCGGGTTGATTCTGATACCATCGATAATCTGATCAGAAAAGAAGATAAAGCCAGCGTTTCTCTGAGTGAAATTGAACGAGACAGATTAAAAATTGCTTTTAATAAAGTCTTACCTACCGATAAACAATTCTTCCTTACATTCGAAGAAAATGGCGAAAAGGAATTGCCTGTAACGATTACTAAATCTGAGTTTACCAGAAGGATGAAAGATATGGCAGCCGTAGGTGGTGGTCCATCTTTCTATAAAGATTTGCCTGATAATTTTTCATTCGTTATTAATAGTTCACATCCATTAATTAAAGAATTGAATTCAAAAATTCATCAATCGTTGGGTGAGGATTTGACTAAGCTTGAAATTGACGAAGAAAAGATTAAAAAGGCTTCTGCTAAAATCGAGGAAGAAGAAAGAAAAGCTTCCAAAGACGGTTTACCCGAAGATAAAAAAGCCGAACTTGATGAGATGAGGAGCAATCTTCAGGAAATTGAGAAGAAGAAAGAAGGCATGATGGAAGGTTTTTCACAGGAAGCAAAAGTACTGAATCAACTTACGGATATTGCCTTTTTGGCTCATGGTATGCTCAAAGGCGAAGCGTTGAACAATTTCGTGAAGAGAAGTGTCGACCTGATTGATATTGATACTACTATTCAGAAAGCAAAAAAGAAAAAAGCTTCAGCTAAGGATAAAGCTAAAGACTAGTTGAAAAAATCCTGAACAATATTAATTGAAGAGGGTAGTACAAAGACAATTACCCTGTCGTAGGGTTCAATTTTAAGTTTTCCGTTGGCAATAATTCCGTTATTGCCACGGATTACTCCGCCAATCAAAGCATCAGCTGGAAAATTTATTTCCCTAAGTGAGCCTGTAGTTATTTTTGAACCGGGTTTTGCTACCAGTTCCATTAATTCGGCATCTGCACCGGTAAGGCATTTGATAGAAGAGACTTCGGCTTTCATAGTGTACCGGTAGATATAACTGGCAGAAATAAATTTTTTGTTGATAATTGTGTCAATGCCAATTCTGTCGGCAATATCAATAAAATCGATATTTTCGATTTCAGCAATCACTTTTTTTACACCCATACTTTTTGCTAATAAGCAAGACAAAATATTTGTCTCTGAGTTACCAGTGAGAGCAAGAAAGGCGTCCATACGCTTGATGCCTTCATCTATTAAAAGATCAACGTTAGTGCCATCTCCATTAATAATGAGTGTTGTGTTGAGCTGAGCAGCCACTTCTTCGCATTTGCTTTTGTCCTTTTCAATAATCTTAATATTCAGATGCTTTTCAAGGTGGCGGGCCGTCTTTTTGGCAATGCGACTGGCACCAACAATCATGATATCATTGATGTCAAAACGTTCCTTTCCACTATAGGATAATATGAACGGAATTCCTTCCGTATCCGTAATAACAAATACAAGATCGTTGGGCTGCAATATGTCATTGCCTTTAGGGATAATGGTTTTTTGATTTCTGTTGATGGCTATCGCAGTAAAATGAAATGAGTTTTGCATTTTAGCGACTTCGGCCAGCGTTTTACCAACAACAGGAGCGTTTTCTTCCAGTTTCACAACGTAAAGGGAGAGTTTTCCACCGGAAAAATCCATAATTTCACTGGTGCCTGTCTGTTTGAGTAATCCAACTATTTCACCGGCAGCCTGCTTTTCGGGACAAATAATTAAATCGATGCCCATTTCCTTGAAAAAGGAAATATTTTTATCGTCCAGAAACTCAGAATTGTCAATACGGGCAATACATTTCTCAGCTCCCACTTTTTTAGCAATGAGGCAAGATAAAAGATTGGTATCTTCGCTTTGTGTGAGTGCAATAAATAAGTCGGCACCTTTACAACCAGCTGCTTTGAGCGAACTTAATGTAGAAGTTTCTCCATTGATTGCAAGTACATCAATCTGATTACTAATCTGATCTAGCCTTTCTTTGTTTTTATCAATAATCGAAATGGTATGATTCTCTTTCGATAACATCTGGGCGAGATGATATCCAACTTCTCCTGCTCCTGCAATGACAATATTCATGACTCATTATATTTAGAACGCAAATTTCGATAATTACGATGAGATATCTATATAAAAAGCACCTTTTTCTTTAATTACATACAAATTCACATCCATTTTCTCTGCTTCCTCTTTCCATTTTTTAGTTTTATAGGCAGAGTTCGAAGAGTCTATGATGATTTGCTTGGTTTTGAAAACTTTCATGATATCCTTGATTTTTACCGGAGCGTTTGCGCTGATTATAACAAAGTCAAGATGAACTGGGTGCAAGATCGTATCTGCTGCAGGAATGTCATCAGAAATAATGGCAAAACGAGTATCATAAAAAGAAAAAAACTGATCCTTGTAAAAGACATTGGGATTGTCGAGATAAAAGAGGTTGCTAATAATGAATTGATTATTTAGTTTGTGAAATGGAATGGTTTTTTCTTTTTCCAATCCCATCGACAACCAGTTGTTTTTCATCGAAAATGAATATTGCTTATTGGAGGGCAATAAATCGGTAAAAAGTAGATTATTATTTCCATCAACTAGATTTATAGCCGAATATTTATTAATGTTATACACATAAAACTCCTTTCGGTTTTCCGACTTGATATTCTGCCAAATCAGAAGAAAAATAAAACAGGCAATACTTGTCAGTGAAATGATGAATGGTAATGCTTTTTTTGTCAGAAAATAAAATGTAATTGCCAGAATAAAAACATAAAGGACTATTGTGCTAAGGGTTGAAATATTCAAATCGGTTGTGACAGAGCCTGGCAAATGCTCTATCCATTGAACGGCATCGTTTAATAGTCTGACACAATAGCTGGTAGTTTGTCCTATAAGGTCTTGCATCCACGGAAACCACGAGAAACATAGTAAAATTATTGCTTCATAAATCAGAATTGTTGCAAATGGAATAACTATCAGATTAGTGAGAATAAAATAGTTAGGGAACTGATTGAAATAGTAAATGCTGAGGGGTCCTGTAATAAGCTGTGCTGCCAGCGAAACGCAAATCAGACTCCATACTTTGTCTAACCATTTGTTTTTAACGAAAATCATTCCATAGAACATGGGATAAAAGAAGACGATACCAATGACAGCCAGATAGGAAAACTGAAAACCAATATTGGTAATATTAAAGGGGTTCGCCAGAAGAAGTAAAAAAGCAGAAGCTGCCAGGCTATTATATATATTGGTGTATTTTCCCAGCATATTTCCCATGACAATAAAGCTGAACATCGTTGTAGCTCTGATAACAGACGGGGATAATCCAGTCATTGTAGCATAGGCCCATAGCAATAAGAGCAGAATGATTCCCTTCAGTATTTTTAGCCATTTATTACGTTGAAGGAAAAAAAGTAAAAAGTTGAAGACGAGAAAAACGATTCCTACATGGAGTCCGCTGACAGCCAGCACGTGCATTGCACCGGAAGAACTGTAGGATTTTTGAATGTCGGCATCCAGATCATCTTTATACCCCAGACTTAAGGCTGACAATACAGCCAGTTCCTCATCCTCAATTCCTGATGTTTTGAAAATTTTAATTACTTTTTTTCGAATTCTTTCTGCTAAAGCTTTCAGATGAAAAGTACTATCGGATTTGAGCAATTTCCATTCACCTGACTTTAGATATGCCTGTTTAGAAATGAGATTATAGGAAAGATACTTTTTGTAATCAAATTCATGTGGGTTACCGGGATTCGTAATTTCTTGCAATTGAGGTTCGAAGAGAATACGATCGCCGACTTCAATTTTCGAGGTTTTTTCAGATTTTTCGAGGTAG
>PHDH01000129.1 GCA_002840935.1 Bacteroidetes bacterium HGW-Bacteroidetes-21
TCTAGGTTTGCATATTCTTCCCCCCGCTCTTTCAGAAATCAGGAATACTAAGTAAAATGTGCAGTAAAATGAGATTTATGTCAAGAATAATATTCTTTCTCATTTTACAGAATCCTTCACTTCCGCAATTTCAACAGCGGAAGCTCTGAATTTTACAAGTATTCCAAGACTTCTGAAATTCACGCCACCGCCGGCCCTTCCGAGGCCTCGGAATGCAAGCCGGACCCACGCGCAAGCATTGAAGTCACTTTCTAAGAACTTTCAAGTGGCAAATGCGCTGTTTAATAAATGCTGCCACGATCTCAGCGGCGGGTGGGATCCCATTCCGAAGCCTCGGAACGTCGGGCAGGTGTGAGTTGAATGGCTCATCTGTTTAGTCCGTCGTGCAAGGGCGCTTGCGTTCCGAAATGGAATATCAATTATGCTCTAATATTTTACAAATTCCGCTCCGCGAACAAACAATTTTTAAAATAATGATTTAACTCATAATGTTTCATTTCGGCCAACGCTTGCCGATGGACTTACAGATGAGTCAGAGGCGGGGAAGAGTCGTTTTGGGAAAGCGTTTTGGGTTACTTTTTTCGCTAAAAAAGTGACCGGGGTTTGGGGCAGCGCCCCACATCTTAAAGGATATTTTCTTTTAAATATGACGATTTTCGAAAAATCAAAGCTTTTCTTATAAAAAAACCCGCAAAAGCGGGTTTTTTTTAATATTCATCTTCATTAAAAAGAAAGTCTTCTTTGCTCGGGTAATCAGGCCAGATATCCTCGATGCTTTCATAAATTTCATCTTCATCTTCGAGTTCCTGAAGATTTTCAATGACTTCCATAGGTGCTCCGGAGCGAATGGCAAAGTCGATCAACTCATCTTTTGTTGCCGGCCAGGGAGCATCTTCTAATTTTGAAGCTAATTCAAGTGTCCAGTACATATGCTTGTTATTTATAATGTTTCTAAATAATACTTAAAAAGTATTGCGAAATTAAGAAAGGATTTTAAACTACCAAAATAATTTAGTGCTTATTTCAAAAAAAATAAGCGAATTACGGTCTCCACAAGGTTTCGGGAATGTTATTTTTTTGTAGTAAAAATCGACTTAAAGTAAAAAGGTAGTCGGATAATCGGTTTAAATACTTAACTGCGAGGGGTGAGGTTGTGTCAATTTGATTAATTCTGAGGCTGTTTCGTTCGGCTCTGCGACATACCGAGCGGGCCACGTGACAAAGCGAAGATGTTTTATTTCCTCCGGGTAAAATAAACGAATTGAGTTCAGGAATTTCTTCGTCCATTAAATCGATTTGTTTTTCCAGAAAATGTATGGATGCTTCTTGTATCTGGGGTAGCTTTTGTCTTATTTCATCGTCCTCTGTTGCCAGATGTGAAGCGATTGTCATGAGGCAGTTTTGTACCTTTTTTAACTCCTCTTGGAGTTTTTCATCTTCAATAAAAGCAATAAGTACAGCTATATTCGACATAAGTTCGTCGACAGTGCCGTAGGCTTCTACTCTGACATCTGTTTTTTTGACTCTTTTCCCTCCGACAAGAGAGGTAGAACCTTTATCCCCGGTTTTGGTATAAATTTTCATAGGGAAGTGCTTTTTATTTGATCGTTTTTCATGTCCGACTCGGTCAGTCCGTCGCGCAGGCGTATGATACGGTGGGCATACAAGGCAATATCTTCTTCGTGGGTAACCAGAATGATGGTATTGCCACGGGAATGTATCTCGCCCAATAGGCGCATGATTTCTAAAGAAGTTTTACTGTCGAGATTTCCGGTGGGTTCGTCGGCCAATATAATGGAAGGATTGTTGATCATGGCTCTTGCCACGGCTACACGCTGACGTTGTCCGCCCGAAAGCTCATTGGGCTTGTGATTCATACGATCGTCAAGTCCGACGCTGGCAAGGACCTTTTCTGCCCTTATTTTACGGTCGCTCTTTTTTATGCCGGCATAAATCAGCGGTAGCATAACATTTTCGAGGCTCGAATAGCGGGGCATGAGGTTAAATGTTTGAAATACAAAACCGATTTCTTTGTTTCTTATTTCTGCCAAGTCGTTATCAGTCAGTCTGCTTACATCTTTATGGTTGAGCATGTATTTTCCCGAAGTGGGGGTGTCCAGGCAGCCAATGATATTCATGAGGGTAGATTTGCCCGAACCCGAGGGTCCCATAATGGCAACAAACTCGCCTCGCTCAATAGTGATGTTGATTCCCCGGAGTGCTTTTACAGTCTCGGTTCCTACAACATAATATTTTTTTATGTTTTGTATGTTAATGACGGTATTATTCTCTTCCATATCAATACCTGATTATAAAGTGTTGTTTTTCAATGCCTTTTCTGAAAAAGACCAGTCCCATCCTGAAAAGGTCGATGCTGATGCTTACTTTTTCGTGTTGTCGTATTTCGTTCCATGCCTTTTCCATTTCTTCCGACCCGTGTATATCATCGAAGATGAAAACCGCATTCTCGCTGGCATAAGGCAGTGACTGAGAGAAATATCTCAGGGTGGGCTCATACAAGTGATTGCCATCGAAAAAGGCCATGTCGATTTTGACGAGATCAAAAAAACTCAGTTGTAAAATTTCGTCGAAAGGGGAGTTTACCAACGTAATATTTCTTAACCCGATGCGGTTAAAATTGTTTTGTGCCAATTGAGCTGTTTCTATACAGCCTTCGATGGAAACCATTTTGGCGGATGGATTTCCCATGGCCAGATAGGATGAGGAAATGCCGGCGGCTGTCCCCAACTCTAGAATCGTTTCGGGCTTGAGATAGGCGGCCAGATTGTAAAGCAATTTTCCATAACGGGGAGTGACAGAACTATTTTTTACAAAATCGGCCACTTTTGTCTTGCCGTTTTTGTTGCCCGAACCAAAATCTTTTCTTGTGATAAAACCTTTGTCCGAAATAAGAACTCTCCGGAGGGCCAGTATGAGCTCGAAATCTTTCTTGTTTCCTTTGCTGTTAAAGGCATTTCGGATCAGGTCATACACAAAGGGAGAGTGAATGCCATGACCGTATTTGTGGTGAGAAAAAAGCAGGTAGTTAAGATATTTACCGAGGCCGTATTTCATGTTACAAAGGTGGTAATATTCATTTAAATATCATGCATAATATATCTTAAAAGTGTTTTTCAATAGGGGAATTCTTTTTTAGAGAAGCATCTCAAAATATTTGATAGAGGCGCTATAGTTAAACGAATATATAGGAAAAGAAATATTGTTTTGACTTATTTTGCATCAACCAGTCAATTCAATTACTTTTGCAAAATAAAATAAGAATATGACCGATACAAATGATGCATTGAAAAACGAGAATTTGCAGAAAAACTTTATCGAAGAATTTGTGGAAGAAGATTTGCAGAAAGGCAGATACACCCATGTGCACACGCGATTTCCGCCCGAGCCTAATGGTTACCTGCATATCGGACATGCCAAGTCCATCTGCCTGAATTTTGGTCTTGCCCTAAAATATAATGGGAAAACCAATTTGCGTTTCGACGATACCAATCCTGTTACCGAAGATACCGAATACGTTGATTCAATACGCGAAGATGTCCGTTGGTTGGGTTTTAACTGGGACAACGAGTATTATGCCTCCGATTATTTTGGGCAGTTGTACGAATGGGCTGAGGTGCTGATTCAAAAAGGCAAAGCTTATGTGTGTGAACTGAGTTCCGAAGAAATTTCGACCATGCGTGGAACACCTCAGATTCCTGCAACACCAAGTCCTTTTCGCGAAAGAAGTCCTGAAGAAAGCCTGGATTTATTCCGTCGGATGAAAAACGGAGAATTTCCCGATGGTAGCAAAACTTTGCGTGCAAAGATAGATCTTGCTTCTCCCAACATGCACATGCGCGATCCCATTTTATATCGTATCATTCATGTGAAACATCATCGCACGGGCGACCAGTGGTGCATATATCCCATGTACGATTATGCTCATGGCGAATCGGACTACATCGAAAAAATCACTCACTCTATTTGCACCCTCGAATTTGAGGTCCACCGCCCCTTGTACGAATGGTTTCTGGCATCTATTGAACTTCCTTTACCTCGCCCGCGACAGATTGAATTTGCCCGCCTGAACCTTTCCTATACGGTGATGAGCAAAAGAAAATTATTGCAGTTGGTAAAAGAAAATCGTGTCAATGGCTGGGACGATCCACGTATGCCTACCGTTTGTGGTCTTCGTCGGAGGGGCTTTACGCCGGAGTCAATACGTATGTTTGCCGATAGAATTGGTGTCGCCAAGCGCGAGAACGTAATTGATGTTGGATTGCTGGAATTCTGTATTCGTGAGGATCTGAATAAGAAAGCCAATAGGGTGCTTGGCGTGATTAATCCATTGAAAGTCGTGATTACCAATTACCCCGAAAATCAGGTCGACGAACTCGATGCTATAAATAATCCCGAAGACCCCGAAGCGGGTTCCAGAAAACTTTCATTTGGTCGTGAATTATATATAGAACGTGAGGATTTTATGGAAGTGCCACCTAAAGGTTATTTCCGATTATCACCGGGGACGGAAGTAAGACTTCGCTATGCTTATTTTGTCACATGTACAAATGTTGTTAAAGATGCACAGGGCGAAATTGTAGAGGTGCATTGCACCTACGATCCTGCCAGCAAAGGAGGCAATTCCCCCGACGGACGTAAAGTAAAAGGAACGATTCACTGGGTATCGGCAAAGCATGCCATAGAGGCAGAAATCAGGCTCTACGATCGTTTATTTATGAGCGAAACACCCGAAGATGTAGAAGAAGGTCAGGACTGGAAAGATAATATCAATCCTGATTCGCTGAAAGTCGTTAAAGGTTTCGTTGAACCGTACCTGGCAAACGCAAAGAGCGGCGACAAATTTCAGTTCGAACGTCTCGGTTATTTTTGCGTCGATGCTGATTCTACCGACAAAAAACTGGTTTTTAACCGCACTGTAACGCTTAAAGACAGTTGGGCAAAAATGGTGACAAAAGGATAAGTTTAAAAAATAGCCAAAAAAATAGCCCGGCATTTAAATGCTGGGCTATTTTTTTTCAGTCTTAAAATGTGAATCCTCCTAAAAAGCTATATGTATTAAACGCTTTTGCATTATTTTTATCGACCAGTTCTACGGCAAAACCCATATAGTCTTTCATGGATCCTTCGTCATCGCCTGTATAATACTTATATGTAAACCTCATTAATTTATATTGATCATCATTCTCTAATTTTTTTGGAACAGGTGTGCCAATACACACATCTCCCTGATGTCTGTTTTTATAAATAAACGAGACGGTGTTGACATTTGAATAGTATGCATAATTTGCCGGATTCTGTAGGTGGATACTTGCAAATACTTCACGTTGATACTTATAAAATAAGCCAAAGACATCTGTTTTGTAGCCTACAAAAGCTCCTCCCATCAGGGCGAAATTTACAGCAATATTAAAATGCCCGTCTTTTTCGGGTTGAAGTTTAGTATATCTGCCTATTCCTACACCGCCTTTTGCACCCAACATGTCGCCAAAACGAAATTTATTTTCATTTTTGTCTTGAAGCCAAAGATCAATAATAGAGAACTGGAAGTTTTCATTCACACTCAAATCCCAGAACTTCATATCATTTTCTTTATGCTTGGTTAAATTTAGGTCCGACTCAAGATAAGTTACTTGTGCCGAGAGAAAACCTATAGGTGAAAATAATATGAATAGTAGTAGATTTTTCATATAATGTTTATATTTCGCAAAAGTAAATAGAAGAATTTAATTGTGCAATGGCCCCAACAATTAATTGGAAGTAGATACGGACGTTTAAGTCCAAGGGGAATAAAAAAAGGGGACACATGGCCCCCTTAAATATTATAATGTATAAAACTACTTTTTCTTGAACTGATCCATGGTATTGTCGTAGTTGATGAAATAGTCGCCTTTTTTGAGGCTTGTGATATCAACTTTGGCTCCCAGACCTTTTAGTACAATGTTGCCGTAAAAATCATAGATTTCGTAAAGTGTTTCACCGGAGAAAGTAATTTCGGTGTCGAATTTCTTACTGGTAATACTTATGGGAGGCGTGGGAGAACGGAAATCGGCTTCAGTGCTATAGCGGGGTTTCTTGGTATAGTCGATTTGTTTAACACGGAATTTGTTGTTTCCTGAGTGGGGATTGACTTTTGCGGTATAGCTGTTGGATCCGGAGGTTCCTTTGCCATCAACTTCACTTACTTTTATCCATTTGTTCCAGCGGTATTGTTCAACTATAAAACTAAGTTTTCCAGCTTCACCGGAAGTAGTCCATTTTAATGTGCCATCTTTTTCAACATTAATGCTGGCAGTAGTAAACGTGCTTTTAGGTTTTAATACTTCGGGGTTGAGTACTTTGGGTAAGCAGTTATCTTTATGTTTAATGGCAATGGTGACTTTATCACCAACATTAAATTGAAATACAGACAAATCTATTTCGAAGGCGCTGGAATTTATTTCATCGGTAGATGTTTTTCCGTTAATGGTTACCTCAAATACGCAGAAACCTACTCCTGAAGAAGCGAATGGGTTCATGACGTAGAGATTTTTGCCCTGGAAAATACCATCCAGAAGGATTTCTCCGGAGAATGCCGGTAGTACCAGCAGAATCGAACAAATCGTTATTAAGACTTTTCTCATTATCGCACCATTTATTAAAATACGAATGTATGACATTTTTTTTAAAAAACAAAGTTAGTATTTTTTTTGATTAACAAAATTAATCATGTTTTTTTCATATTCGCAACCTAATTTTTTCTAACTTTGTAATATTGAATAAAATTGAAGTCTGATGTTGATAAAAATTATCGCTTTTGCAATAATAACTTTTTTGGTCACAAGTTGCAATACTGGTCCAGAAAAGATAGCAAATATTAATAAATTTGGTGGGCATCTTCGTTTTTCGGATCCCTCCAATTCTACTATTGTTTTTCCTCATTCTATAGTCAATGTGGCTTCTTCGCGTTTGGCCGATCAACTGCATGACGGACTGGTCATGTTGAATGAAACTGAAACGGAAGTTAAACCCTGTATTGCTAAAAGCTGGAAAGTATCGGAAGATGGAACGGAATATGTATTTTCATTAAAAACAAATGTTTTTTTTCATGATAATGAATGTTTTGACGGAGGAGAAGGTAGGGCTGTTACTGCCGCTGATTTCGTCTATTCATTTAGCTTACTTTCAACCCCCGATGAAAATAATAAAAACTTTTCCCCTTTTGTCGATATGATTGACGGAGGTTCACAATTCTATGAAAAGGGTGGAATAAAGAAAAAAGACAATGTACTTAAGGGTGTTACAGCAACCAATGATAGTACTCTGATTATCAAACTAAATAAGGCCAGTGGAACATTTATTTATCTTCTGGCAACACCTTCTATGTCTGTCGTTCCGAAAGAGGGATTTGATAAGTTTGGTTATCGTTCTGTAGTTGGTGCTGGGCCTTTTTCATTAGCTTCAATAGATGAAGATAGTATGAAGCTTGTTTTTAAAAGAAATCCATATTATTTCATGACCGATAATCAAGGTAATATTTTGCCCTATGTCGATTCTGTAACAATTTATCAGGCAACTTCATTGAGAAAAGCTTTGGTCATGCTTAAAAAGGGCGAGATTGATTTTATTCAGAATGTGCCTTCGTCCGACGTGGCTTTTTTCCTTGAAGAGAATATCAATATGTTTCAGCCTCCAAAACCTAGATATATCCTCCAGATTTCAGCCGTAATGAAAGAATGGCAGGATGTGGTATCAACAAAACTGAAAAACTATCATTCAAATAGCATTAATACGCTCGATTTAAGTGTGATGCAACTTGAGAATTAAGTGTTGATTTTTCTGTCTTGTAAAATAATTTCAAGTAACAGTTCTGCTGCTGAATGGCTTTCGACTTTTTTACGAACGGCTTCGTTTCTTCTGTAGATACTTACTAAGTCACCCCCTTCTCCTAAAATTCCGTAATCGGCATCGTCCATTTCACCCGGGCCATTAACAATACAACCCATGATGGCAATTTTAATGTGTTTCAGATGTTTCGTTTTTTCTTTTACTTGCATCGCCAACTCTTCCAGTTCGTATGTGGTTCTTCCGCAAGTGGGACATGATATGTAGGTAGCGTTATCGTTTCTCAAACCGGATGATCTGAATATTTCATTCATGGTTTCCGTCTCGGCGGGTTCGGTTAGACATCCGCAAATTAATCTGTCGCATAGCAGATAGCCTGAAATGATCGCACTTCTTAAGGAATTTTTGTTTGTGTCATGAGCAATAACGCAAAGGCCTTTGTCTTTGCCCTGTGATGTGATCTTTCGACGTAAATTGTGACTATTGGAGGTATTTGTTATTTCAACTTTTACAAGATGTTCAGTAATACTGACTTTTTTGTTTCCGAGTATAATCTCATTGTCTTTGATAAGGATATCTGCATTAGGACTTTCTGACAACGTGGCCGGAATGGGCGTTTGAGCTGGCCATGAGGGATATAGAATATGAAAGTTTTGTGATGAAAAAGGATCATAGGGCCATTCCATTTGTTCGTTCTCTCTCTCTCTTTGGATGAACTTTTGACACTCGGTAATGAGGTTTTTTGCCACAGGAATTTCTTTGACAGGATTTCCGCTGAGAGAGACCCGTATGGTATCGCCTATGCCGTCCAGTAAAAGAGTTCCGGTTCCAACAGCTGAACGAAAAATGCCTTCATCTCCAAAGCCAGCTTCAGTAACGCCTACATGGATAGGAAAAGTCATCCCATGTTCGTACATAGTTTGTGTCAGCAATCGGGTGGCATAGACCATGGTAAAAGGGTTGCTGGCTTTCATGGAAATGATTACCTGATTGAAATTCTCGGCACAGAAAATTTCAAGAAACTCCATGGCAGAAGCTACCATTCCCCGGGGTGTATTACCGTATTTTTCGACAATACGCCAGGCCAGTGAACCATGATTGACTCCTAATCTTAACGCGGTGCCATAACGCTTACAGGTATTGATGAGGGGAAGTATGGCCTCGTGGGCTTTTTCGACTTCATTTTTATAGTCAGTATCTGTAAAAGCCTTCTTTGCAGAGGTCTTTGAGATATCGGTATAATTGCCCGGGTTGATTCTTACTTTTTCAACGATTTTTGCCGCTTCGAGGGCAACTTTCGGACTGAAATGAACATCGGCAACCAAAGGATTACTATAGCCATCTTTCGTCAGTTTATTTCGGATAAGACTAATAGCACCCACATCGGCCGAATTACGGGCAGTTATGCGAACCAGTTCGCTGCCGGCATCAATAAGTTCTTTACATTGCAGTAAGGTTGCTTTTACGTTGTCGGTGGGCGTGTTGGTCATACTCTGTATGTGAATCGGGTTATTTGCTCCGATATATATATTCCCTACTTTTACTTCGTGGGAGGCAAAGCGTTTGTAATATCCGAATGGCTGGCAGAATTGCATGAACAGGTTATTTTCTGCAAAGATAAAAATACCCATCGACCTGAAATGAATCTGTATTGTTTTTTTAACTACAATTTGTACTTTTACAAAAAAAATATGCTGTCGAAGAAAGCCCAATATTCCTTTTATGCACTTAAGTATCTGGCTATGAGGTTTGATAAGGGGCCTGTGCTCATACAGGAAATTGCTGAGTCGGAGCATTTACCCAAAAAATTTTTAGAAACCATTTTGCTGGATCTGAAAGGAATGGGACTTGTGAGTAGTAAAAAGGGAAAGGGCGGGGGCTATTATTTGATAAAAAATCCCGCGGATATTAGCTTTGCTGAAGTAGTCCGGTATTTCGATGGAGCCATTGCACTCCTTCCATGCGCAACATTTAATTACTACGAAAAATGCAGCCAGTGTCGTGACGAAGATTCTTGTGGCATGCGGAGTGTCGTGAAATCTATTCGTGATGAGGTCGTTAATATAATGAAGACGTTCTCTTTACAAGATATTCTCGACAGGGAAAAAAAACTGACCAAGAAGAAAAAATAGCTATACTTAGGGTCGCTTATGCAATATCAAATCAGGTGCCCCCATCAGTGCAGAGGATGCTTCGTTTTTACCCGGAGTTACCCGGAGATTACAACTGAAAAAGAGAAAAAGGCAGTACAACTACTCCATGGGTTTTGCGACGATATTAGCCCCATTGCCTGTCCGGATGAGGAATTCAGGACGGGCTACCGGTCAAAAGCAGTTTTGCATACAAGATTCACCAGAGGCTGCTGGCAGTTTGGCTTAATGAGTCACGACGAGGTTATCGATATCCCCGATTGTTATATTCAGCAACCCATTATCAACGAATCTGTTTTAATCGTCAAGGCGCACCTGAAAAAGCATGAGGATTTGCCTCTGGTGTACTTTGTACAGTCGGGACGACAGATAGTTTTTGTCTTAAAAACCAGCCAATTTACAAGTACTGCCGTTTTTTCTGAATCCCTTTTTCGGGATCTAGATACCATTGGTGTTGAGGGGATATCATTACACTTGAATCCTTCCGCGGGACGTAAAGTCTTTTTAAAAGACAAATTGCAATTGCTGTGGGGAAAGCCTTTTTCATGCGATACCGAAGGTTTGTTTTATGGCCCGATGAGTTTCAGACAACAAATAGGAAGCATTTCAGGAAAATCGTTGGAGATTGCTTTGCAATATTTTTTGGTAGAGCCGATGTCGGATGTTTGTGTCGATTTATATGCAGGTATTGGGGCCGGGTTAAAGCAATTTAGTCAGGCTGGCATGCATTGTATGGGCGTTGAATTGTC
>PHDH01000130.1 GCA_002840935.1 Bacteroidetes bacterium HGW-Bacteroidetes-21
TCCTCTGTGACCAAATCCGGGTGCAACTAGAATTCCTGACATTCCGGCCAGGGTTTCTTTCACATTCTCGGGAGTAATAGCTTCGGAATGAATTAATTTTACTTTGACTTTACAATCATTGGTTGCACCGGCATGAATAAATGATTCAAGTATCGATTTATAGGAATCGGCTAGTTCTATATATTTTCCGACCAACCCGACAGAAATAGTGGATTTGCTATTTTTAAGTTTCCCCAAAAACTTTTTCCATGGATCGAGTTGGGGTTTTTCCTTGAGAGACATACCCAGTTTTTTAAGAACGATCTCATCCAATTTTTCTTCGTACATTAAAACAGGTACTTCGTAAATTGTAGATACATCTTTAGATTCGATAACCGATTCGTAATTCACATTACAAAACAGAGCTACTTTCTTACGGATATCAGGAGTCAAAGATTTTTCGGTACGTAAAACCAGAATATCAGGTTGAACTCCTGTTTCGAGTAACATTTTAACAGAATGTTGAGTTGGTTTGGTTTTTAATTCACCAGTCGCATTCAGATAAGGCACTAGTGTAAGGTGGATAGACAAAACACGTTCCCCCATCTCCCATTTCAACTGACGTACCGCTTCTATATAAGGTAAAGATTCAATATCACCTACTGTACCACCAATTTCTGTAATTACAATGTCGAATTTATGTTTGGTACCTAGTAACTTGATACTTCTTTTAATTTCGTCGGTAATATGAGGTATTATCTGTACTGTTTTTCCAAGAAAGTCGCCACGACGTTCTTTATTGATTACGTTTTGATATATTCGACCAGTTGTAACATTGTTTGCCTGAGAAGTATTTACATTTAAAAATCTTTCGTAATGGCCGAGATCAAGATCCGTTTCAGCCCCATCGTCAGTTACAAAACATTCACCATGTTCGTAGGGATTCAGTGTACCCGGATCAATATTCAGATAAGGATCAAGTTTCTGAATTGTAACAGAATAACCTCTCGACTGCAATAGTTTTGCCAATGAAGCTGAGATGATTCCTTTACCCAATGAAGAAGTAACGCCTCCGGTTACAAAAATATATTTTGCTGCAGCCATAATTAAAAAGAATAAGTTATACCAACACTTGGAATAATCGGCAGTTGGTATACTTTTTCAAGGGTAACCCTGTCGACATAAAAAATGTTTTCTCTATTATAAGTATTTGTCACACTAAACAAAGCTTCGAGACTACTTTGATTTACAAACTCAATATGATACTTTAATGTCAGATCGAGGCGATGATAGTCACTAAGTCTTCCATTATTTAAACCACTATAAATGGTTTGTAACTGGCCATTGCTATTGTTAATATTTGTATTAGTGCCATTATTGAGATTGATCTGTTCGTAATAACCCCCGGTGAGTGAAAAGGGGAATCCACTTCCATAATTCCAACGCGCACCAAATTCCCAGTTCAGATTTTTACCAAAAGTTCTACTAAAAACAAGATTTACGTTATGTCTTCTATCGTAATGTGGCTGATAGGTATCGAACCCATCAAAACGATTTACGTAACCCAGAGAATAAACAACCCAAAAATAGTTGCGTTTATATTCATACTTTACCGTTAAATCGGCTCCATAGGCATCGCCTGTTTCTACAACAAAATCTTTTTTGTAAATATCCTCCTTCTGATAATTATCCCCATCATCATCATACAATTTGTTTCTGTTTAATTGTAAAAGCTGGGTGTTTTTCTTAATATAAGATTCAACGTTAAGTTCTAGTCCTTTAGCCACATCAAATTCGAATCCTCCAATGGCATGCCATGCTTTTTGAATAGAGCTGGTAACTTCTTTCCCATCAAAAGTCTTGGGTATATCTCCTAGTTCTGGCCCTGATAGAAAACCGTAAAAAAGATTTACAACATCACGGTCAGAGTTTGCCGAAATTAAGTTCTGTGAATATAATCCGCCAGAAAACTTAAAACGCATCCAATCAAGCACATTATACTTAACTCCAATGCGTGGTTCTGGAGATGCTTTGCCTAAAGAAGCATAGTATTGAATTCTGAATCCAGGTTCGACTAAAAGTTGTCCATGCGTTACCTTCTCTGTTTTTCCATCTACAACTTTTTCAGTTTTGCCAAAGGTCATTTTATATTTTCCGTAAAAAGAAAGCTCGGTCGTATTCTGTTGTTGTTCGATGTAGCGATTGGCTGAATTATAAAAATTAAAATCTGTTTTAAAACCATTTGTTTCTATACCATAATCTAATTCATTCTTTCCAAAGAAGTATAAAAAGGAAATACCGAGGTTATACCCATCAATCAAGCTGCTTTTAGGGGGCAATAAAGCTTCTTCCATACTAATATCGTACCTGGAATAGGAAAAGTTAAAGTTAATCAGAGCTGAGGAAGAACTGGGGACCAAAATAACATTGCTTCCGAATCCATAAGCTAACCAGTTCAAGTCAGAAAGTATTTTATAATTAACTTTATCATAGAAACGGAATCCAAAAAGATTCACTTTCGACCCATTTTCGGAGCTCAGAGTAACTTTTCCATATAAATCTGTAAAATCAAATGGCAATCCAAGAGTATCGATATACGAATACAATAATTTTGATGATTCGCCTAAATAAGATCTTTTTCCGGAAAAAAGATAAGAAATGGAGGACTTGCTATCAGGATTTGATTTTTTGATAGGACCTTCGAGCATCAGTTTACTGCCAAATGAAGAAAATGACACTTTACCTTTATGTTTGTTTTTATTTCCGTCTCTCATCGTAATATCCATCACCGAAGAAATTCGACCTCCATACTGTGCATTGAAACCTCCAGTATATACATCGGCATTACGCATTATATCTGAATCAAACACGGAGAAAAAACCAATAGAATGAAAAGGATTATAAATCACCATTCCGTCTAACATCACCTTATTTTGTATTGGGGATCCTCCACGGATATAAAGTTGCCCCCCCTGATCACCAGTAAACACAACACCAGGAATAACCTGTAAATATTGGGCAAAATCGGGTTCACCTCCCACTGCAGGAAGTTGAGAAATCTGTTTGGGCGTGACTTTATTAATGGAAATACCAATTTGTCTGGTTTTTTCTTGTTTTTCGGCTGAGATATCAACTTCTTTAAGGGCTACGGCCGACTTTACCATATAAAACTGTTTGCTAAGAATTTCGCCATCCTTTATTGAAACAGCAACCTGAATAGAGTCATAACCTAATGAACGAATCATTATTGTGTATGTTCCTGGTTTCAGTTTGGTAATATTGTAATAGCCATTAATATCTGTGGCTACTCCATGGGGAGTTCCTTTAAGAAATACATTAGCAAACATAACGGGTTCTCCCGAGCCTTTTTCATAGACAAACCCCCTGATGCTGGCATTTTGAGCTAACACGAAAAGAGGGAAAGAAAAAAGTATCAGAAAAAATAAACGTTTAAAAGAAATAACCATATTACAATTTTATTTCGTCTATCATTTTTATTTTATTCTTCAAAGAATCTACCATCAGTTTACCATTTTCAATTTTCTTACGAAAATCAATCAGCATTTTATCGGCATTAGCAGATTTTGAAAAGAAGCCAATATTATTTTCCCAGAGTTTAATATCTGTTTCGAGTGCTCTGAGTTTTTGAATGATAAAAGTTCTTTCTTTACTAATGGCATCACGTGGACTGCCGCTTAGCATTAATTCGTCGAGCCGAATGCGAAATTGCATAGCATCTTTCTGACCTTCATCTAGTCGCATATTTTCGAAGTGACTATTAATAGCCTGACGAAAATCCTTCACCAGTCGTTCACGATCATTAGCTGGCACCTGACCGGTTTCAGTCCAATCGTTCTGAAAAAACTTCAGTTGTTTGAGATCAGCCTTATGATCACCTGTCAACTGAAAATCTTTCACTTTGCGAATAATCTCCTCTTTCTTCACAATATTTTCGCTGACCATTTCGCCAAGGGAAGAAAAATGTTTTTGCTTATTTTCGAAAAACGCATTACATGCAGCTCTGAATCTATTCCATATCTCGTCGGAATTCTTTCTAGGAACGGGACCAATAGTTTTCCATTTTTTCTGTAAATTGATAAGCTGTTCGGTCGTTCTTTTCCAGTCGGTACTTTCCTTTAGCGATTCAGCCTGAATACAGAGGTCGAGTTTCTTCTGCATGTTGGCCATTTCGTCGCTCAATAATCCTTCGTAATATGTCTTTTTGTTCTCGAAGAAAACCTGACATGCCTCCCTAAATCTCTTATAAACAGGACCGTTAGCGCTACGTGGCACCATACCTATTGATTTCCACACTTGCTGTAAATCAAGCATGTCTTTGGTTGCTTTTTCCCAGTCCTTTTTCTTTTCAGGTACTATGGCAGAAATTTCCTCAGCCTTTTCGCACAATAGATTCTTAGCATTTAGATTTCCTTCCTGTTCGTCTTTCTTTTTAAGGAAATATTCCTGATGCGACTTATATATTTTTGAACTGGCTTCTCTGAAACGCTGCCAAATCTCTTCATTTTTTTCTCTCTTCACGGGTCCAACTTCACGCCATCTCTCATGCAAAGTCTTCAACTCGCTCAATGCTTTTTTCACATCGGGTTCAAGTATCAAGGATTCTGCTTTATCGCACAAATCTATCTTGTTCTCGAGATTTCGTTTTAAATCTTCTTCAAGTGCTTCTTTATTCAGTTTCACCCAATCATAAAATAACTGGATAGCATGCTGATAACTAACATAAATATTATTTTGCTCTGCCTGAGGTACCAGACCGGCATCGTCCCACTCTTGTCTTAATCGTCTAAATTCCTCGAAAGTATCATTCAACGACTCTGGTTTATTGACAAGTTCCTTCACTTTTTCGATGATGGCTTTTTTCTTCTCCAGATTCGCTTTATTTTCATTTTCAATAGACCTAATCAATTCAGTACGACGATCTTTATAGCTTTTATATAATTCTTTAAAGATTAATTCAACGGGGCTCTCTTCAGCAATATATTCCTCCAGCTTTCCACCATCATCTACAAACTTTTTGCGACGTTCTTCATTTTCATCCTTTAGCTTGCGATAAAATTGACTTTTGAGCGTTTCTGCTACAATTTTTATACGGTTGATATCACGATGTGTAATAATCTTCCTGAAATGAGTAATAATTTCTTCTTTAGAAAAAGAGGAAATATCCATTTCAATGTCATCCAGATGATCCGTTGAAAACTCCTCATCCGAAAATGTTTCATTCCCATCTGAATCTTCATTCATTTCATCAAGTTCCTTCAGTCCAGCCTGAAATTCATCCATTTCTGCAACAGGGGCCTGGGGTTGATTCACTTCCTCTTCCAAACCACTTTCTTTGTGTAATTCGTTATTATCCATGTGTCAGGTTAATTACCGGTTTATTTTAAACTTTCGAAATTATACAATAATCCACTTATCAGCAATAAAAAAAGGATTTTTCTGACTGTGACAGGCGGATTATCGTAATTTTAAATTTAGTGTTGTTACCGTTTTTTAGTCTCTATATAATTGTTTTTCTTTTAATTTGACGACCGTCCCATATTTCGACAAGATGCTCTGATCTATTTGTTTAGCATTCCCAACAATACTAATAACCATTGGTTTTTTAGCTAATTTCTCCTGCTCGAATTTGACGATATCATTAAATTTCAAATCTTTATACACTGGCAACATATCTTTCAGCGGGTCGGAAGTACATCCCAGCATTTTCCATCGCTCAACCGAACGGGTTACACGTCTGAAGCTAGGTCTCTCGCTTACGGATGACTGAAGAAGATAGTTCTTGATAAAAGCTGTTCTTTCTGGAAATTCAGGCATAAATCTCACCAGAGAATCAAATAAAGCAATAGCTTCTATTGTCTTGTCGCCTTGGGTACCTATATACCCATAAAATAATGAGGGTTTGCCAATGAGTTTTGGTTCAGCAACTCCAGCTCCGGCTGAGTATGCCATGGAGCGATATTCGCGGACATACTGCATAACAATACCCGAAAAATCTCCACCAAAATACATATTGAAAGCATTGATCATAGGCTGTTCCTTTATTTTATAGGGTTCCCCGTTAATAAGGAAATATATCTTACTCTGGCTAGACTTGGGTTTATCGACTAAAAATATTGTATTTGTATCGTATTGCTTAATTTCGGGCACATACGGAGAGGACGACTTGCTAAATTTTTCACTTTTTGGAAAATAGGAAAGAAACTCCTGACTTACTTTATCGAATGGAACAATTCCACAATAATGTATCGTTCTTTCATATCCCACGACTTTTTCTATCACCGATTTAACAGAATCAAGATTCATTTCTTTTATTTCTTTCAATGTAAGACGCGTCAGATAATCAGATTCATTTTGGTATCTAACCCAATCGAAAAGGGCATCAGCCACATTATCTGGCTCGGATCTTTCCATTTTGCGATTTGTCTTTTCTCCATCATAAATCACCTTAATTTTATCTGCAGCAATATTAGGCTTGGTTAAAAGAGTCATAACCCACTTCAACGCTAACTCACGATTCTCTTCTATCCCCTCAATATCTACAAACAAATAACTTTCGTCGCTATAAATACTATAATTACATCCTATTGAAGCCATTTCCTGCTTAAATTCCGTCACATTCTTATCTCCAGCTCCAGCCAGATTTAATAACTGAGTGGCATATTTTAGTAAGGGGTATTTCTTTTCGCCAGCCCCAAATTTTATTGTGCATGAAAAAATGTTATTTATCGGATTAATAGCATAATACAAAGTAGTAGCCTCAGAAATTTTTGAGGTTTTAATATCGTTATCAAAGTCAATAAACTTATAATTAGGTGTTTTTTCAGGAATATCCTTAAAACGAATAGCAAACGGAGATTCAACCTCGGTATTCGCTTTAGCTGCTTTAAACCCTGGTTTTTCTATCTTATCCTTTTTAGGGAAACCCATTTTTGAATAAAGTGCCAGATAGTCTTGTCCAAAATACTTTTTCGCTACTTTGATAATATCATCCCTATTTATTTTTAAAACTCTATCAGGATACTCATATAACTCACTGTATTTTCTACCCTGAGCAAACATTTCAGCTATGAGTACCGCTTTATCTTCAGGCGATTCCATACTCTGCATAAATTCGACATATTTGCTTTTCTTCAGTCTTTCTACATCCTCGTCAGAAAAATCGCCATTGGCAATACGATTGAGTTCGGCCATAACGATAGCTTCGGCATCCTCCATTTTCTGTCCAATAAGTTTTGGAACTATCAGCATAATTGTTTGTCCATAATCGTTATAAGGCATAGCAAAAATATAGGCAGCCAATAGCTTATTGTCGATAGCCAGTTTATCAAAATAACCAGTTTGAGAAGAATTTGAAAGTAACCCCGACATCATCTCTAAAGGAAGTTCATCTGGATCACCAGCGGGTACAGTTTTAAATCCCAGCAAAGCCATTTTTACAGGGGTGAGTTTTTTTTCTATATACTCACGACCTGTAAATGGTTTTTCTTCCCACTTCTTTTTCTCAGGCGACTTATTATTCTCCCATTTTCCAAATTTTTCTTTAATCAATGGAAGTATCTCCTCCGTATTAAAATCACCCGACATTACCAAGGCCATATTTGAAGGAACATACCAATTATTATAGAACTCATACATTTTTGTAAGCGAAGGATTTTTTAAATGCTCAGTAGTTCCGATTAAAGGTTGTTGTCCGTATGGATGATTCTTGAAAAAGACTTTATTAAATTCCTCAAAAAGGGAGAACTGAAACATGTCGGAGTACATATTTTTTTCTTCGTACACAACTTCTAATTCAGCCTGAAACCCTCTAAATACAGGTTTATAAAAGCGACTGCTATATATTTCTATCCATTTTTCGATCTGACCTGAAGGGAATGTATTAAAATACATTGTCCTGTCGGATCCAGTATTGGCATTTATATCAGTACTTCCAATTCCTTTGAGCAGTTTGTCCATTTCGTTAGGAATAGCATAGGCTGCAGCCTGAGTCGAAATGTCATTAATTTTTAACTGAATGGCTTTCTTTTTCTCAGGGTCTTGTTCTTTTGAAAGATCTTCATACAGTTTAATTGTCTGTTCAATTAAAGGTCTTTCTTTTTCCCAGTCAACGGTACACATTTCTTCAGTGCCTTTAAAAAGCATATGCTCCATATAATGTGCCATACCGGTAGCATCAGCAGGATCTTCCTTCGAACCGGCCTTAGTTACAACGGCTCCAAAAACCAAAGGTTGAAGATGATCTTCGTTCAAAATAACAGTCAACCCGTTATCTAACGTATACTCCTTAAATTCAGGACGTTTCCACTCTGAATTTTGCGCATTGACAAAGAATACAATAAAAAAGGATAGAAATACAAGCAGATTTTTCATACAAAAACTATTTTTCTTTAGGGATATGATTCAGAATGTCAACGAGATGATCCCAAAACAACTGAACGGTTTTAATTTCAATTCTTTCTACGGGTGAATGAACTCCTCGAAGTGTTGGTCCTATAGAGATCATATCGAGTTCGGGATATTTCTCGAGAAAAAGGCCACACTCTAATCCCGCGTGAATAGCTCTTACTACTGGCTCTTTTTTAAAGAGACGTTTGTAGCTTTCGCGTGATATTTTAAGTAATTCTGAATTCACATTAGGTTTCCAGCCGGGATAACCTTCACCGCTTTTCACTTTAGCGCCTGCCAGCAAAAAGACAGAACTGACCATACTCACGATGTCATTTTTAGCCGATTCGACTGAACTTCGCTGACTGGTAGTAACAACAATTTTACTTTTATCAGCCATTTTAACTGAAGCCAGATTAGTTGAAGTTTCGACCATGCCGGGCATATCCTGACTCATAGCAATAACACCATGAGGACATGCGTACAATGCATTCAGCAAAGAAAAATGGGTATATTTATCAATAACACCTGCAGGCAACTCTGTCTTAGCTAATTTGGCAGTAAGTTCGGGTTCAGTGACAGCCCATTCGCTTTTAATTTCTTTAGCGAAAAAATTAAAATACTTCTTCAGCAATTTTTCATTTTCGGTACTCAGAACAAAAACAGCTGAAGCTTCGCGGGGAATTGCATTACGAAGATTTCCACCATCAATATGTGAAAGGCGTATATCTAAATCCCAGGAGGCATTCCACAAGAAACGATTAATAAGCTTATTGGAATTAGCCAATCCACGATGAATATCATCACCTGAATGTCCACCCTTAAGACCACTTATTGAAATTTTATAGGCAACGTGTTGTTTTGGTACTTTTTTCGTTTCATATTTGAAAGTAGCCACTGTATCTTTACCTCCTGCACAGCCAATAAATATTTCACCTTCATCTTCAGAATCAAGATTTATAAGTGTTTTACCAGTTATAAATCCAGGTTTCAATGCAAATGCACCGGTCAGACCTGTTTCTTCATCAACTGTAAATAAGGCTTCTAAAGGACCATGTTTGATTTTATTGTCAATGAGCAATGCTAAAGCAGCAGCCATTCCGATGCCATCGTCAGCACCGAGAGTAGTACCTTTGGCTTTCACCCACTCGCCATCAATCACGGGCTGAATAGGATCTTTCTCGAAATCTATTTTCACATCCGAATTTTTCTCGCAAACCATATCGATGTGACTCTGTAAAACAACCGTTTTCACTTTCTCCATGCCTTTGGTAGCCGGCTTAGTAATGAGAACGTTTCCAGCCTCATCCTTTTTGGCGCTCAGCTTGTTCTTTTTTGCAAAATCAAGCAACCATGCAATTATTTTCTCTTCTTTTTTCGAAGGACGGGGAACTTGGGTTATCTGCCCAAAAATATCCCATACGTGACGGGGTTCAAGTTTTTTGAATACATCCATAATTATAAATTTAAAGCCTAAAGTTAAAAAATTTCTTTTTTAAATCCGGTGAAAATATATAATGTCTTTCGAATGCCCGATGAAAAAGTGAAAAAGGTCTACAAAAGAAGTTCTTTAGAGAAATGTAATTTTTGCTTTTTATAGACTCAATACTGATTCTATGGTTAAGGAAAAACTAAAAGAGACATTCTTTTATTACTCCATATCAACTACAAATCCTGAATTTTCTTTTTTTCAGGAATAATAACTGATATTAATATACCCATAGCAATTATTGAGAATACTACGATAAGCGAATGGACTGTGGTAAATCCCCATGCTTCTGTATAACTGTGAAGCAGAATTTTTAGCCCGATAAATACCAACAACGCTGATATGGCATATCCAAGAAAACGAAACAGCTTCACAACATGAATTACCAGGAAGAAAAGGGAACGCAGTCCTATGATTGCAAACACATTGGAAAAGAAAACAATATACGTGTCACGTGTAACCGAAAAAATCGCAGGAATAGAATCTACGGCAAAAACAACATCCGAAAATTCTACAATCAACAATACAATAAACAAGGGTGTAATATAAAACTTTTTATTTTCATTGATAAAAAATCGTCCTGGCCGATCGGATTTTACTTTAAAAATTTTTGAAGCAAAACGGACAACAGGATGCTTTTCAGTATTCATTTCCTCTTTGTCGTTTCTTGAAAACAACATTTTAAGTCCGCTAAAAACAAGGAATGCTCCAAAAACATATAATATCCATTCAAACTTATGTATCAACGAACCACTTAGGAAAATAAACAGAAAACGCATGATAATGGCACCCAGTATTC
>PHDH01000131.1 GCA_002840935.1 Bacteroidetes bacterium HGW-Bacteroidetes-21
AAAAAAAATCTGAAAGTAGTTCGTAACATATTATCTATCACCGCCTTAATTGTAGCTGTGGGTTGTGCCAATCAGGTGCCTTTAACGGGTGGTTTAAAAGATGAAACCCCGCCGGTAATGGTCAATAGCATACCTGTAAACTACAGTACTCAATTTCAAGGCAAACAACTGGAATTCTTTTTCGACGAATATATTCAACTGAAAAACGCCCAACAAAAACTCATCGTTTCTCCACCTTTGAAAACCCCGCCGGTTATCAAGGCAAAAACACGCTCAATTATCGTAAATCTTGAAGAAGTTCCCGATTCGCTTACCACATACACGTTTAATTTTGGCGATGGAATAGCTGATTTGAACGAAGGTAATTCTATTGATAATTTTAGTTTCACTTTTTCTACCGGCGCATATATTGATTCTCTTTCAGCTGCTGGCCGGGTTGTAAATGCGGCTACACTTGAACCGGAGAAAAACATGCTGGTCATGTTGTATAACGAAAATATGGATTCCTTGCCTTATAAGTCTATGCCGTATTATATTACAAAGACCGATGCGGCAGGTCTGTTTTATTTCAGGAATCTCAAGCAGGGGGATTATAAAATCTTTGCCTTGAATGAAAAAAATAGTAATTACATGTATGATTCGCCCGACGAAATCATTGCTTTTTCTTCTACATTGGTAAGTCCTTTTGTCCGCTGGGAAGCCGATACTACTCAAAACGACAGCCTTCCTACTGTAATGAAGAAAGTGATGGGCCCCGATACATTAGTTTTATTTGCTTTTCAGGAAGATAGAATTCCTCAAAAAATCAAGAAAATAACGCGAAAAGACCGATGGACCACCGAAATTCAATTCGAACGTCTTTGCCCTGAAAAGCCTGTAGTTACAATATTAAAACCAGCCAATATTCCTGCTATTTGTAGTTATTCGCAAAAAAATGACAGTTTAACAATATGGCCCTCCGACACCAGTTTTACAACTATGGGAGACAGTCTGGTTTTTAAAATTGATTTCAGCCGGGAAGATAGTATTGGTAATACCGTATTTATGACTGATACCGTTGCAGTCCCTCCGATTTTCGATAAACGCGGAAAACCCATGGCTGATAAAGTGGTTCCTGTTTTTCAATTTTCGACCCGTCAGGGTGCATTTATTAATCCCGGTGTTGCTACTTTTTTCGATAGCCCATGGCCTATAATTTCTTTTAATGCAGCTGCATTGAAAGTACAGGAAATGCAGCCAGATAGTCAGTGGATAGATATACCTTCCGATATTTTTAAAGATAGTCTGAATCCTTGCCGTCTTTACCTAAAATTGGGGTTCAGTCCAAACAAAAATTATAAAGTAATTGCCTTGCCGGGGTTTATTGCCAATTTAAAGTCGGCTAATGTAGATACCATTCAGGTCAGTTTTGGTGTTCTGGCCGAAGATGTTTTTGGCAATCTTAAATTAATAGTCGAGAATAATCCCTCAGAATGCTGGTTCGAACTTTCCAATGAAAAAGGTCAGATCATTCAGGTATGGGCTGAGGATGGTCCGTTTTCAAGAACTTTTAATCTGTTACCTGCCGGCAAATATAAATTGATTGCATTTCAGGATATAAACCATAATCGGCGTTGGGATACAGGTCTTTACATTATTGGACGTCAGGCCGAAGCAAAGTATATTTATGAAAAGGAAATCCCTGTACGCTCGAACTGGGATCTGGAAATTACCTGGGATATGACACTAAATAGTCTCAGAAAATGACAAACCCTATAAAGCGACTTGCCGGTCAGACCGTCATCTACGGGTTAAGTAGTATTCTGGGGCGTATGCTGAATTACCTGCTGGTGCCTTTGTATACCCGTATTTTTGTGACCGGAGAATATGGCATCGTGACAGAGATGTATGCCTATGTTTCTTTCCTTGCTATCATTGTTACGTATGGCATGGAGACCGGTTATTTTCGTTTTGCCGGTGTACATTCCCATCCCGCAAAGGTCTTTTCTACCGGGATGATTTCGCTTTTTGGCACTTCGTTGTTATTTGTGGTTGCTATGTCTGCTTCTTCTGGCGGTCTTTCTTCCTGGATGGGCTATGCCGGACATCCCGAGTATATCGTGTGGCTGTCAATGATTGTGGCTTTAGATGCTTTTACGGCTATTCCTTTTGCCCGGCTGCGACAGGAAAATAAAGCTTTACGATTTGCCCTTATTCGTTTGGTGAATATCGGGGTGAATATCGGACTCAATCTTTTTTGGTTGGTCTACTGTCGCGATGCATATGAAAACGGAACCCATGCCTGGATTTCTCATGTTTACGATCCTACGATAGGTGTCGGCTATGTCTTCCTTTCAAACTTATTTGCAAGTCTTGTAACAACGATTCTTCTTCTTCCTCAAATTTTTGTCAAATGGACTTTTGATTTTAAATTGTGGAAAGAAATGATGGTCTATAGTCTCCCCTTACTCGTTGGTGGTATGGCGGGCATGGTGAACGAAACCGTGGATCGCATTCTTTTAAAGTATATGATTACGGATCATGCCGTAGCTATGGATCAACTGGGGATATATGGAGCTAACTATAAGGTGGCTATTTTAATGACGATATTTATTCAAACTTTTCGCTTTGCAGCAGAGCCATTCTTCTTTGGTCAGGCCAAAGAGAAAGGGAATAAAGAGCTGTATGCCAAAGTGATGCACTATTTTGTAATCTTTTGTGCCGCAATTTTTCTGGGAGTCATGCTCTACATCGACGTCGTTAAACTTTTTATTGGAAGCGAATTTCGTGAAGGAATTAAAGTTGTTCCCATCTTGCTTATGGCCAACTTTTTTCTGGGGATATTTTACAATTTATCGATTTGGTATAAGCTTACGAATCAAACCAAATTTGGCGCATGGCTGGCCATATTCGGTGCTGTGATTACCATTATACTTAACCTTATTTTGATTCCCATTATTGGCTACATGGGTGCCGCATGGGCTACATTCAACTGTTACTTTTTAATGATGGTCGTCTCTTATTTTATTGGACAAAAGTATTTTCCTGTTCCTTATAAGCTTGTAAGAACCGGATTTTACATCGTTATTGCGCCTGCCGTCTGGGGGCTATCATTAATTCTTCCTGATGCAGTTTCGGGAATGGCTATAAATTCAGTTCTTTTTATTGGTTTTCTAGCCACTGTTTATCTTCTCGAAAGAAAAAAAATCAGAGGGAATAGTTTTTAAAACGGTTTTGATTTTCATATAGTGATCAAATGAAAATTTAATTTGACTCTTTAATCTAATTTAATAAACATAAAACATTGTATAATTGGGGCGTTGCCCCAATCCCCTGTCACTTTTTTAGCGAAAAAAGTAACCCAAAACGCTATCCCAAAACGACTCTTCCCCGCCTCTGACTCCTCTGTTAGTCCATCGGCAAGCGTTGGCCGAAATGAAACATATAGAGTTGATTCATTATTTTAAAAATTGTTTGTTCGCTGAGCGGAATTTGTAAAATATTTAAACAAAGTTGATATTCCATTTCGGAACGCAAGCGCCCTTGCACGACGGACTAAACAGAGGAGTCATTCAACCCACGCCTGCCCGACGTTTTGGGAACCTACCCGCCACTGAGATCTTGGCTGCATTTCTTAAACAGCGCATTTGTTACTTGAAAGTTGCTAGATAGTGACCTCAATGCTTGCGTGTGGGGCCGGTTTGCATTCGGGCCGGCGGTGGCGTGAATTTCAGAAGTCTTGGAATACTTGTAAAATTCCGAACTTCCGCTGTTGAATTTGCGGAAGTGAAGGATTCTGTAAAATGAGAAGGAATATTATTCTTAGCATAAATCTCATTTTACTGCCTATTTTACTTAGTACTCCTGATTTCTGAAAGAGCGGGGGGAAGAATATGCAAACCTAGCGCTTTTTTGTTCCTTTTTTGTGGCAATGACAAAAAAGGAAAAAGCCTGATTTTCTTGGTGCTATGTAAAATCAAAATAGTTTTTAATCTACATCGGGTAGTTTTCCTGTGTTAAAACGTAACCCAAACTTTTGACGTGTAAAAGCACCTGAAAAATTGCCGAGTTCAGAAATGAAAAGATCCTGATAGCCAAACTGCATTTCATAAATTATCGACATCCTTTCCCAGAATTTCTGGTTTTTACTCACTCTGAAACTCAAACCCACGGGTATATAACCTCCAAAAGTATAGCCCGAATTATTAGTGAAAACTTCCGATTCGTAAAAAAAAGGGGTTTCGATATATGTATTATTAGCGATATAGGGATCTGTATAGGCGTAATATTGATTCTCTATCCTTGTCTGGGCATAAACAGTATAGGCTCCAAAAAATCCAACCCCACCATAAAACGACCACCTTTTTAAAGGACTGGTAGAAAAAATTACTGAGCTGTTTATTTCAAGTTGTTCTGTTTCGAGTGACAATGTTTTAGTCCAGTTTTTTATCGAATCTACAGGTATTTTTTTTCCCGTGGAGTTTGAAACCAGAGTATCAAAAGTAGTCCTGTCAGTTTTTTGGAGGATTAAAGTGAAAGGCGTCTGCGAAACAAACGATAAGTCAAAACGAATTTTCATATCATATTTTTCATTTTGCACAGTCGGAGATAAAGACAATCCCATATTTACATTGGCGTTGTAACCGTCGGTGTTAGACCAATAACTAAAATCCGAAAAATCACCTGCCATAAGAACCGACATGGGGGCTAGTTTTTTGAAATCCTCAAAACCAATACTTTTATGTCCCGAAAAAGTGGATCCATAATGAAAATACACTTCGCTTATCGTCATTCCTCTGCCGCTACTGTCTGTTTGTGCTTTCATTATGTAAGTTGAGCAGAACACGGTAATGATTAGTAAAATGGATCTGTATTTCATGATCTGAATTTATAGAATTAACGGAAATTGTTGTACTTTATTTTAAGATGTAAAAGAGTCACAAATTTAAAATCATTTTGTCACTTCGTATTCGTTTTATATATTTGTTTAAAATCAATGAACATGAAGCAATTATTCTACATACTGTTATGTTTTACCTTGTTTTCTTGTCAAACGGGTACCCCCGAGCAAAGCGAAACGAAGGATACCACTGCTGTGGTAAATGATATCAAGAACTCGGTGATTCTGGACGATATGCTGGCCGTGAAAGATGAGGCCGAATTCATCTCAATGTTTGGAAAAGAAAATGTGGTTCGCGATACCATCTGGGGTCCCGAAGGAATGTTTTCGATGGGCACCATTCTATTTCCCAATACAGAAAAACAAGTAGAAATAATGTGGGAAGATACTGTAAATAACGCCTATAGTCTATCTTTAGAAATATCTGCCAGGTATAATGAGGGTTGGGAATATTCGTCCTATTGGAAAACAAAAGATGGTGTTACCATTGGCTCTACTCTCACGGAACTTGTTGCAATAAACGAAAAACCCATTAATTTTTTGGGTGTTGGTTGGGATTATGGAGGAAATATCATGTCGTATAATGGAGGCAAACTGGATTCAGCCGGAATAGGTGTTACGCTGGATATAGAAGATACTCAAACGCAGAATGAAGAGGCGTATCAGAAAGTCGTTGGAGATGTGGAACTTAATTCGGAAAGTGCCGAAGTAAAGGCTTTAACATTTAAAGTGATACGTATTGCAGTGCTGTCGGCAAGAAATTAAGGCTGGGGAAGGGGTCAAATTTATTTTACCCACATTTTCTTAAAAACCTCCCAAAGTACGATTCCGGCGGTAACGGAGACGTTAAACGAATGCTTGGTGCCGAATTGAGGAATTTCTATACAGTAATCGGAGCGATTGATAATTTCCTGTTGAACTCCTTTGACTTCGTTTCCGAAAACGAGCACTATTCTTTCTGTTTCACTAGCACTAAATTTATCGGGGACGATACTGTTTTCGGCTTGTTCGACCGAAACAATTTTGTATCCATTTTCTTTGAGTTCGTTGATGAGATTCAGTGCTGATTCGTGATACGACCAATCGACGGATTCGGTGGCACCAAGCGCTGATTTTTGGATTTCGCGCGAAGGCGGTGTAGCTGTTATTCCACACAGAAAAATATGGCTGATACGAAAAGCATCGCTGGTACGAAAAACTGAGCCAATGTTGTGCTGACTTCTGATATCGTCGAGTAGGACCATCACGGGGATTTTTTCGGCTTTTTTAAAATCCTGAACACTCAATCTGTTGAGGTCTTCCATGCTGAGTTTCTTCATATTACATTCCCTTTGAACAAATATTTCGGTACAACATTTTTTTTATTTACCTTAGTAAGTTAAAAAAACGCTCAAAGTTATGAATCTTCATGAATATCAGGCAAAGAATTTGTTGAAACAATTTTGTGTTCCCGTACCCGAAGGAATGATGGCTGAAAATGTTAGCGACGCTGTATCTGCAGCCCGCGTGATTGCACAAAAATCGGGTCAGGAGACATGGGCTGTAAAAGCACAGATTCATGCAGGTGGTCGCGGTAAAGGCGGCGGAGTTAAAATTGCAAAAACCTACGAAGAAGTAGAAAAATATGCTGGAGAAATTTTGGGGATGACACTTGTTACGCCCCAAACGGGTCCAGCAGGAAAACTGGTACGTAAACTTATCGTGGAACAGGGTATCTATTATCCCGGTCCGGAGCCTGTGAAGGAATTTTATATGAGTATTCTGTTAAATCGTCAAACAGGAAGCAATACCATCATATACAGCACGCAGGGAGGAATGGACATAGAGGAAGTCGCGGCACGTACACCCGAACTTATTTTTAAAGAAGAGATTGATCCCTCCTGTGGACTTCATGCTTTTCAATTGAGGAAAATTGCATACAACCTGAATCTGCAAGGGAAAGCACATAAACACATGCATGTTTTTGTCAATTCCTTGTATCAGGCCTATCTGAATTCTGATGCTTCCCTGATAGAAATCAATCCCGTAATAAAGACTTCCGACGATCTGATCATTGCTGCCGATGCAAAAATAATACTCGATGATAATGCCCTTTTCCGTCATCCTGCTTTCTTCGACTGGAGAGATATTTACGAGGAAGATCCTTTTGAAGTGGAAGCCGGACAGCATAATCTTAATTTTATAAAACTCGACGGAAACGTAGGATGTATGGTCAATGGCGCAGGACTTGCCATGGCAACTATGGACATTATTCGTTTGTCGGGTGGTATGCCCGCTAATTTTTTGGATGTAGGTGGTGGTGCTAATGCAAAAACAGTTGAAGCTGGGTTTAGAATAATATTGAAGGATCCGCATGTAAAAGCTATACTGATTAACATCTTTGGTGGTATAGTGCGTTGCGACAGAGTGGCAAACGGAGTTGTTGAAGCATACAAATCTATAGGAAACATTTCCGTGCCAGTTATTGTACGACTTCAAGGAACCAATGCCGAAGAAGCCAAACAAATTATTGACGAATCCGGGTTAAAAGTATTTTCAGCAATTACCCTCGAAGAAGCAGCAAATATTGTCGCACAGCACGTGTAACGATTATTTCAAAATGGCAGTAAATTTGTAATAGGACAGGTATGTACCGATTAATTACGATAGTCATTTTTGTTCTGTCCTTGGCTATTGCCAATGCACAAACGCCAATTCCCATTCCTAATGGGGGTTATGTTGTGTATTTTAAAATGATTGATAATGATACGGTACCTTTTATTCCTCTTCCTACAGTGAATATTCTGCCCCCTAAAACCTTTGCAAGTGCTAAAGAAGAAATCCGATATAAAAAACTGGTCAGAAATCTTAAAAAAGTCTTGCCTTACGCAAAGATCGCAAACACCAGATTATATATTATTTCACAAAACCTAAATAAATTGGACGATCCGAAGCTTAAGAAGTATTATCTTAAATTAGAAGAGGAAAAACTTAAGCTGGAATTCAAAGATGATATTACTAATCTTACCATGACTCAGGGGCGTCTTTTAATAAAATTGATTGACCGAGAAACGGGAGAAACATCTTATGAGTTGATAAAAGAGCTTCGGGGGTCGTTTAGTGCCTTTTTATATCAGGGAATCGCCAAACTTTTTGGTGAAAATCTGAAAGAAAATTATGATGCCAAAGGGGAGGATAAGTTGATAGAGGAAATTTTGATTCGTATCGAAAACGGGGAATTGTAGACACAGTATTAAAAACATACTTCAACAGCAACTTCACCTAGCCAGCAATCTGGGGAGCCCGTTTTTTTCAGATAATCCACATCAAGTATTATTTTGCTATTTTCGAAAAAGAAATAGGAAATACCTGCAATATATCTTTTTGACACTTTATTGCCGTACAAGTTTTGTGTAAAATCATCATATCGACCAATTAATGAGGCCTTTGTTTTAGGGATTTTCAACTCTAAGAAAAAACTATATCCATTATTTTTAGTCGATTGTCCCAAACTGTCTACATAGTCACCTAAATAATTTCCCTTTCCCTGATAGTACTGTGCTATTGCATTGAAGTAGTTGCTCTCAAAGGATAATGCACCGAGTGAATTAATGTAATCAGGAGACGAAACCAAATTTCCTTTTCCATAAGATTGTAAATAAGAAAATTGAAGACCAGGCAAAACATTAGGTAATGGCCTTATTGTAAGACGACCTTCAATAATTTTATTCAAGTTTTTTTCTGTTGCAAAATACCCGCCGCCATTATAAACTCCAATGGAGAAACTTCCATATTTTCCGGGATATGCGTAATTAATTTTTTTATCTGATTTGCTTTCAAGCTTGCCACCTAAAAGGCCTCCTAGTGTTACACCAAAATCGGCAGAGGAAATGATTTTATTTCTGTCTAAAAACAAGGCTCCCTGAACTCTGTATCGATTTATTTTTTCTTCGAAATCTACCCAGGGCCTGTGAACTAATCCAAATTCTATATTTGGTGAAGTGATAAACCCGGCATCTGGCAAATTCGTTTTTAAATAACAATATTTTAAACGCATTTCAATGTTGCCCGCATCAGATCCTTCATTGTCAAGTGTAATGTCTTGTGTGAAACGGGCTTCAAATATTTTTGAAATTTTTTGTTTAACAGTCAGCGTCGCTCTTTTAATTGTAAATGAATTAATCGTATCAGTGCTACTTTCTCCATACTGATAGGCCATAAACCATTGGCCACCTATGGTCGTGTTGTGAAAAAAGGAGGTAGAGTCATACTTCTGGTCAGTTGCGGTAATGTTTTGGGCTTGAATGTCATTTGAAAAAAGAGTAAAAAGAATTAAAGGAACATAGAAAGAGGCTGTTCGGAATTTCATGTCTGTTTATTTTTGATGCAATGTTAAATATTTATGTATCATATACAAACACTACATGAAACATTTAACTATTAATTAATATTGAAGTAAAGGGATGTTAACATTAAGGTAATATTGACAATTGTTTACCATTCAATTTCAACCCCGCTATTATTCTTTTTGTCTTTTCCAACAGGTGGTTTCTTCTCTGATTTCGTGCTGTCTTTTTTCCCAAAAATACTGTGAAATTCTTCTTTCAATATTTCCTTTACGGTTTCTTTTTCCTTAATCAGGCTTTCTTTAATGGTTTCTTTAACTCCTTGGGTGTCGTATGTAATCTTATAGTCATCGGTTGTTCCCGATATAAGTAATAAAAGTTTGGTTCTGTTTTTACCGTCGTTTTCAATGACGCCGAATTCGTCAATTTCTTTTTTCTGTCTACGGGCTTTTCCTGCTAGTATTTCTGAAAGAAGGACCTTGATGCGGTAATTAATTTTATTATCAAAACTATGTTCGCCCGAGATTTCAAGATTTAAGGCCGATGTTTTTATTTCGGTATTCGGAATGTAAATGATTCGGTTTTTGATGGCTATGTCTGTTTCAAGTCGTTCAAATTTAATATGACGTAACTCGGATACTGCAATATAATCGGACAGACTTTGCATGGGTTCAAATTGAATAAGCTCTCCATTTTCGATAATAACTTTACCTTCCACCAGTAGTTTGTCTTCTATCAACGAAATATTTTTATCCCATACCGACTTCATATTTATTTCGGCCGTCATTTTGCCGGCCAGATGTTTGTCCATGATAAAAGTCTGACCAAAATTATCGAATGATTTAAACATCGAATTAATATTGATGTTTCGCATGGTCGTTGAAAGTTCTACGGATAAAGTTTGATCTTTATTTAGCTCCAGGACGCCACTGGCGGTCACCTGACCTTCGCAAGTAACGAAGTTCATGCCATTTATATATAGGCGATTATCTGCAATTTCCATGTTGCCAATGAGCTTCGTTGCCTTAAATAGGTCGTACTTAAAAGATTTAATACGGACATCGGCAAATAGTGTCATGTTGGAAGGCAATGCAAATCCCACATCCGAGTCGGTTTCCTTTCCGTAAAATTTCTGAAAGTCGAAATCCCCACAGGTAAGATCGGCATCAATAGCCAGTGTTTCATCATCCAGAATGTAACCGGCAATATTTCTGAAATATCCTTCAAGACCAAAACTATGTTCCCTGTATTCTAAAGAAAGGCTATCTATACGTAAATCATTTTTTCGGAAAGACATTTTTCCGGTCATATTCTTAAAAGGATAGGGGTAATTTGTTTGTGTTATAGTTATGTTGTTCAGCTTGATGTCCCCTTGAACAGTTCCGTTTTTGAAATC
>PHDH01000132.1:0-2819 GCA_002840935.1 Bacteroidetes bacterium HGW-Bacteroidetes-21
TCGATAAATTTCTTGTGTTCATCCGCATAGGCATGCGCAGTGATGGCAATTATTGGGATTTCTGAAATGGGGGGTTGAAACTCGTTTCTAATGATTTTTGTCGCTTCTATCCCATCCATTTGGGGCATCTGAATATCCATTAAAATGAGATTGTAAAGCCCGTTGTTTTTAAGTTTTTCAATTACCTGCATACCGTTTTCGGCAATGTCAATACTAAATCCCCATTCTTCTACCATGGCCTGAACAACCATTTGATTAAAGACCTGATCTTCTGCTAAAAGAATTTTAAAGTGTTTAGATGACTCTGAAAGAGATGCCATTTTTTCGGAATTGCTTGCAATTTCATTCACATCACCATGAGGCATTTGAATCTCAAAAAAGAAAGTATTTCCCTGTACATTGCTTTCAATTTTCAGTTCCCCTTTCATGATATTGATTAAGTGCCAGGAGATATATAAATCCATTCCCGATTGCCCCTGAGGATTGTACAGGTCGTAACGTCCGGACCTAAAACTTTTATATATTTCTTCAATTTCTTCGGGGCTTATTCCATTGCTTGTATCTTTAACGCAAAACTCAAGTGTTAATCCATCTTTATCGGAATTTTTCTCATTGACCTGAATTTCAATTTTTCCTACTTGTGTTTGGCTTATTCCAAATCTCGTCAGGTTCATTAATATCTGATACAAGCGTAATGGATCGCCTTGTACTATATAGTCTTTGCCGTATTTCCCATACGCCGACAGTAGTTCGACTCCTTTGTTTTGTATGGTGTAAAAATTTGTATTTACTACAAGTTGAATCAGCTCTTTCAGACTAAAAGATTTGCATTGGAGAGCCAGTTCATTATTTTCAATTTTCGAAATATCCAGAATATCATTGAGTATGCCCAAAAGATTTTCTGTTGATTTCATGACCACATTCATAAAGTTAAACTGTTTCTGGTTCAACTCTGTTTTCATCATCAGTTCGGTCATTCCTAATATCGAATTTAGTGGAATGCGGAATTCGTGACTCATTTTCTTTAAAAAATGTGATTTTGCTTTATTTGCGTTTTCAGCCTTAATACGGGAAAGTATAATTTCGTTTTTCGCATTGACAAATTCGGTCAGGTTACGGGCTAGTAAAATCAGAATGGGCTTGCCGTTCCATATTCCGATGTTCATTGTAGTTTCGGCAGGTATTACGCGACCATTAACACAAATATAGGGAAGGTAACTGATGCTATTTTCCTGATTAAAGGCTTTGTCTAATTCTAAAGCAACTGTTTCTCTTTCTTCTAAAGATTTAATGTCAAAAACAGACATCGTGCATAATTCATCTTCGTTATACCCAAGTGTCTTGATTACCGAAGGGTTGAAATGCAAAATACGACCGCTTCGATTGACAATAAACAGCATTTCATTAATACCTGTCAGCAGGTTGTTCAGATTTGTTTGTTGCTCTTTAATGAGTCTTTCAAAATCAAGTCGTCCGATGACAGCTCCCAGCTTTGTAAAAGCAATGTCAAGAAGTGCCGAGAAAGTTTCTATATGTGAATCTGGAATCTCGCAAAGTATTATACTGCTGGCTAAAATTTCATTATTGATAATCGATGGAATGATGAAAGTCTTTAATTCAGTTTCCTGATTTAAGAAATCTAAGGGTTGTGGAAATACAATATTATTTGAAACGAGATTTTCATTTTTTTTGATAAGTATGGGATACAATTCATTATCAGGATGAATGAAAACAGAAAGTGGATTTGTATTATAATTATATGCGTTTGTAAAGCTCTCATTCTCGTTAATAATAAATACCATAGATTTTTTTATCTGGGGTATCTTTTCAAGATTTTCAAAAATGATGTTCAGACTGTCATTCAGACTAGTAGAAAATGTAAGCTTATTGCTGATAATATTTATAACCTTAACGAGTGACAGGATTAAATCACAGGGAGTATTGTCTTTATAATCGTTCATAAAAATCCACTTTTATTTAGAAAACCAATTTATGAAAAAAAAGTCAAATACAATAATCTGAAAATAAATTTAATTGAGAATTTTAATTAAGCATCAAATGAAAGAAAAAGGAATACATTATATAGCTATTCTCCTTACCAATCAAAAAAAATACTATGTTTGCAAATGACTATGGAAAATCTATCTGATAGCCACATTCGGACCAAACTCAATCATGCCTTTTTTGCTGCAATGGGGTATTATCCTGATATTATTCAGCCAGTTCAGAAATCAGGTTCACATCGTTTGTATTTCCGTTTAAAGAAAGATGAAGTATCACTTATTGGGACCTATTCTCCCGATATTGACGAGACAAAAGCATTTATTCGTCTTTCTGAGCATTTTTCTGAAAGGTTATTGCCCGTACCTAAAGTGATTTATTCTGAACCCGGTTCTGATGTGTATCTTCAGACAGATTTGGGTGAAGTCACACTGCATGATTATTTGGAGAAAAGTCAAGTTGCAGAAAATAAGCGTTTTGACCTATACAAAAAAGCACTTTCCGATTTGGTGAAGATTCAAATTGAAGGCGCCAAGCAACTTGATTTTTCAGTATGTTTTCCCCGAGCTTCATTTGATGACGTTTCGATGATGTGGGACTTGGATTATTTTAAATATGTTTTTTTAAAGCCTGGGAATATTGATTTTCATGAGGACAGGTTATTGAAGGATTTTACATTATTAGTACAGCGCGCTTGTGAGGCGGAGATGAAGTATTTTTTATATCGCGATTTCCAGTCGAGAAACATTATGGTGGGGAACGATGAAGGTCTGTATTATATAGATTACCAGGGAGGTAGGCGAGGCGCTTTGCAGTAT
>PHDH01000132.1:2881-13454 GCA_002840935.1 Bacteroidetes bacterium HGW-Bacteroidetes-21
CTGCCAGAATGCCTTTGAATTTGACTGAAAAGAATGAATTACTTCGGCATTATATCAATGAACTGAATAAAACTTCTGCCGATGTGGTTTCGTTCGAGAAATATTTTCCTTACTACCTTTTACTTCGTTTGTTTCAGGCATTGGGAGCCTATGGTTACAGAGGTTGGTTCGAGAAAAAGGAGTCGTTTATAAATATGCTCCCTTTGGCAGCGAAAAATTTAAATGAACTTCAACCATGGTTTGGCTTCCTTTCTGAGATGCCGGAAATTTCAAAAGTAGTTCAGCAAATTATTCGGAATTTTTCCATTCAACAAATTCCTGAAAAACTGGCTTCAGATAAGTTAATTGTTAGAATTTTTAGCTTTTCGTACAAAAACAGAATACCTGAAGATATTTCGGGAAACGGTGGTGGTTTTATATTTGATTGCAGAGCATTGCCAAACCCCGGGAAGTACGAGCAATATAAGGCCAACAGCGGACTCGATCAGGATGTGAAGGACTTTTTGGCGGCAGAATTGGCTGTGAATTCCTATATTGATAAGGTATTTGCCATTGTGTCTCAGTCGGTCGAAAAATATATTGCGCGCGACTTTTCAAATCTCATGGTGTCTTTTGGCTGCACGGGTGGTCAGCATCGTTCTGTATATTGCGCAGAAAAATTAGCCACCTATCTCAAACAAAAATATAAGATTACTATTGAAGTAGAGCACATGGAGAAGAATGTGTGGGGGAAAGGTTCTGCATCATGACCCGGGCGATTCTTTTTTCTGCCGGTTTGGGAACCCGTTTGCGCCCTGTTACATCCGAAACTCCAAAAGCGTTAGTTAAAATTGATGGGGTGCCACTTATTGAGTATGCAATCAGGCATTGTATTTTTTATGGGATTAATGATATTATTATTAATGTTCATCATTTTTCTGAACAAATCATTGATTTTGTGAGGAAGAAGGATTCTTTTGGGATTAATATTGAGTTCTCGGATGAAAGTGATAAACTGTTAGAAACAGGGGGGGGATTAAAAAAAGCCAGTTGGTTTCTTTTAGAAGCAAATACAATATTGGCATATAATGTAGATATTCTGACTGATATTAATTTATCGGATTTAATTACCTCTCATAAAAATCAAGCCGCATTGGCCACTTTAGCAGTACGAAACAGAAAAACTTCCAGATATATTTTGTTCGACTCTGGAAATATAATGTGCGGATGGAAGAATATGGAGACTGGAGAAACATTATTGAAAGCAGTACCTCAATCGCGTCTCAAGTTGCTTGCATTTAGCGGAATACAGGTATTGTCTCCCCAGATTTTTAAGATGCTGGATGCCAGTGGAGATAAGTTCTCTATTATGGATGTGTATTTGCGGATGTGTAATTCCAGTCGGATACTTGGCTTTTTGCACGATTCTTCATTCTGGATGGATATTGGCAAAATTGAAAAGATGAATGAAGCTGAAATGCTGCTTTCTGAATCCAATTTTCTGAAAAATAGTTTTTTTGATTAATAACAGCCGCAACCGCGTCCCACAGAGTATTCTGATAAAGGAGGTTTAACTCGCCGGAAGGGTTTTCTTTTAACAATAGAATATACTTCTTTTATTTCTTTGTTTTCACAATTTGGACATGCCGTGAAGATGGCAATGGGTACATTGATTTTGTTTTTACCCTGTTTTACATGTATCATAAAAATAAGATATTCTCTTCCAAGGGTGAGACTATCCGGGACTTCGTCGTGTATTAGGATTTTTAATCTTCTGGAACCTTTTTGTATTTCGGTAACATCAAATTCGGCCATGTAGCCTGAATTATATTGAAAAGTAGTAGGTTTCTCGTATTTGTTGACTAAAATTCCTGTAAAAACCTGATAAGATTGATCGTATAGATTCTCCATCGTATCGTTTCCGCCACCATGGAGACTTGCTATAAAAAGAAGGGGTAAGATGCAATTAATGAGCATTGCTGGTATTTCTTTTGAAACTAAGTTCTGTGAAGTCGAAATCGGGATTGGGGACATCAATGGTAAATTCATCGACATTACCATTTTGGTCGATAATAAAGTTGACTTTTCCTTTTGGCAAGGACGGGAAATTTAAAAATTCAACCGAAAAAGTATTGTATTGCCAGTGTGTGAGTGTTGACTGGAATTCTGGTGCTGGTTCAAATTGCAGAAATAATTTATTGTTTTTAATACTGACTTTAGCACAACCATATAAATCGCCACAATATTCTCCTACATATTTTTCAAGTATTAACGAAGGACTACTTTTTTTATTTCGGGCATTTTCTTCATCAATTTCACTTTGCATTTCAATATTTTCCTTTCTTTTCATATATGAAAGTAATACTCTGGGATAATCCTGACCTTTTTTTTCAAAAAACTCATCGAGTATTTTGTACATTAAAGCATATGGCAAATAATTGGAAGAATTCGTCAGAATAACAAATCCCAGTTTTTCTTCAGGCACAACACATAGATGTAATACCATCCCATCCAGACCTCCACTATGGTTCATTACCTTACGACCGTGATAATCGAACAAATCCCAACCTAAACCATAGGAGTGAAAGTGCATAGAAGGGAATAGAAAATTATCGAATTTGCTGACTTCCTGAATGTTTTGAGACGACCATAATTCTCTAAGAGAATTCTCTGTAAGTATTGTTTGTCCATTGTATTTGCCATTATTTAGCAACATTTTCAGCCAATGGGTCATATCTTCGGCATTGGAGTTAATACCTCCGGCAGGGGCAATATTATCCCACGAAATATATTTAATAGGGATTATTTTATCACCCTTCTTTACATGAGGAATGGCTACGTTTTTATTTTTTGAAGCATCCTTCATATATTGTATGCTGCTATTTGTACTGTTCATCTCCAAAGGTTTGAAAAAGTTTTCCTGGAGATAAGCGTCATACGATTTTCCAGTGATAGCTGGAATCATTTCACCTGCGGTAAGAAACATCAGGTTCGAGTATCCATAACCAGCTCTGAACCCATAAACAGGTTTGAGAAACTGAACTCTGCGAATAATATCTTCGCGTGAATATACTGTAGAGTGCCATAGCAAATCGCCGCTAAATGTAGCTAATCCGCAACAGTGACAAAGTAAATCACGTACTGTCATTTCATGTGTTACCCAGGGATCGTACATGTTAAAATAGGGTATGTGTTGTGTCACCTTATCTTCGAGATTTATTTTTCCTTGTTCAGACAATTGCATAATTGAAGCGGAAGTAAAAGCTTTTGTTAGGGACGCAATACCAAACATGGTCTTTGGCGTTACCGAATCTGGTTTGCCAACTTCGTTTATACCAAAACCTTTTAATAAAATAACTTTGTCGTCTTTAATTATTGCTACAGACATACCGGGAATCGACCACTCCTGACGACAAGAATCGATGTATTTGCTCAGTTTATCTACATCAACTTGTGCCTGAGAGTGCTTTAATGGAATTAATAAATAAAGGAAAGCAGATGCCAGAAAAAATCTGAAGTATTTAAGATCAAAGAGAATTATATATTTTTTCATTTGTGTTATGATATTTATACAAAAGTATCAAAAAAGCAAAAAGGCGCATAAAATTATGCGCCTTTTTGCTTTTTAAATTGAACCCAACTAATTATTCGGGAGCAACAGTTGTAGTGTCGATAGTAGCGTTTACAGAATCAAGAGCAACGTTCATATCGTCAAATGCCTGATTGAGAGCATTTACTAATGAATCTTCTAATTTTTTCTGTTCTTCAGCGCTAGGACCACCACATGAAGCTAATGCGAACATTGAGCCAACGATTAAAGCAAAAAATACATTTTTCATTTTTTTTCTTTTTTAAGTTAAACAAATTAATTTTACGTCATTTAATAATGGGAATTTTTAAAAGGTAACCCAATGTTTTAAAAAAAATAAAAAAATGTTTAAAAAGGGTTACATATTTCAAAACTTACTATTAAACACATGAATAAAGATCTAAACAATGAAAAGGAATTACTCGGATATATCCGTTCAGGTGATTCTGATTCGTTTAAATTATTGTATAAGAAAATGTTTCCTGTAGTTTTAAACTATATTAAGCAAAATGGCGGAAGCGAAGAGCAGGCCCGGGATATTTTCCAGGATGCAATGGTCGTTTTTTACCGTAAACTTCAGGATGACACGTTTGAACTGACCTGTAAAATTCAAACATTTCTTTATTCTGTCAGTCGAAACCTGTGGCTGAATGAATTAAAAAGTCGAATTGTGATTGCTCCTCAGGAGGAAATTAAAGATAGCTCGGAAGAGGATATCGAAGTTGAAGATAATGATGTCAGGGGACGTGTCGCTATACTTAATGCCAGTTTGCAGAATCTTGGAGAACCCTGTGCCACAATTCTTAAATACTATTATGTTGAAAATCTTTCGATGCAGGAGATTTCCAAAAGAATGAGTTATACCAATGCCGAAAATGCCAAAAATCAGAAGTATAAATGTTTGGTGCGTTTGAAAAAACTTTTTTTTAAAAATGCTTCCGATTTAATCTCACTTGAAAATTAAAACTATGAACGAAAAACGATTTTCCGAATTAGCCGAGAAATACTTTGATGGGTCCTTATCTCAGAACGAAAGAGAGCTTTTTGATCTTATCGTAAGTTCGAATGACGAATACCGCGCCTTGTTTGCTCAGTATCAAGAGTTGTTTGATACTTTCACCCATATTCGTATAAAAAACAGTATTGGAAATGTACTGAATGAAACGAATTCTCAGAGAAAAAGTATTGAAAGTAAGCCCAGATCTAATCAGTTTTTGTTGATTTACAGGCAAATATCTCAATATAGTGCTGCGGCTGTCATTGCTTTACTTGTAGTCGTCGGAACTCTGTATATTACTGGTTATTTTAGTATTAAAAAAGAGCAAGTAAGTTCATATACCCAGCTTAAAAATAACTTGATTGATATCTCTAAGTTACAAACCAGTATCATAAACAGTTTTAATAACGGGACAAGAAAAATTGAAAACTATGCCAGTGGTACCTGCTTCCCTGTGAGTACTAATGGATATTTTGTCACCAGCCTTCATTTGGTTCGCAATTTCGAAAATGCCTATGTCTCTAGTGCTAAGGATACAACGCGATTTTCTGCCCGTATTATTCTAAAGGATAGTTTACATGATATTGCAATTATCAAAGTGGTGGATACATTATTCCAATCTTTTAAGTCGGTTCCATTTATCATTAAACATGCTGATATAAATATTGGTGAATACGTATTTACCCTGGGCTATAGTAAAAATGATGTTGTTTTTAATGATGGAACTGTAAGCTCATCAACTGGATATATGGATGATTCTACGGCTTATCAGTTGTCTATTCCGGCAAACCCCGGAAATAGTGGAGGCCCCATTTTGAATAATAAAGGTGAAGTGGTAGGAATCCTCTTAGCTAAAAATCTTAATAGTGATAATGCTACCTATGCTCTTAAGTCGAACTATATTTATGATTTAGTTCAGAATTTGACATCTGATACACTTGAAGCTCCTGTTGTTGTAAAAAAACAGCAGGTGAGGTCTTCAGATAAAGTGCAAATGATAAAACAAATTCAGCCCTTTATTTTTAAACTGGAAGTTTATTAAAAGAAGTCTATTCGGTTTCTAATTTATAAGCTTTATCAGAGACAGTTCCCACTATCTTATATTCTTTGATATCCTTGCCATCAAAGTGACATTTTACTATAAATATACCCTGATTCTCCCAACCTCCGTTTTCATTTACCTTTTGAAAATAGTAGTTGGATCCCAATAATTTACTCTCGTGCGTATTCATACAGTTTACAAAATCTTTACCGTATTTGCTTAAACAGGATAATATAAAAAGTCCGGTGTCGTATCCAATATAACTGAATTTGCCAGGAAACTGTTTGTAATAGTGATTGTATTTTTTGTTGAACTCGATAACCGCTGTGTTTTTTTGATTGCAAAAGGAATAATCGAATCCAGTAGCTTGAAGATTAAACAAATGATCGAATTCGATGTTATTTTCAAATTTTTTCCACTGTGGCATATAGGTGATAATAATCTTATAGTTTTTTACATGCCCGTTAAGTTTATTAAGCATATCTAAAATAAAAGCCTGACTTGTGGAAGTCAATATGATAACATTGTCTTTTTCTTTCTGCAGTACTTTTTCAATGCCAGCCATTCCACTTTGTTTATATTCAATGACATTGTAATTGAGAGGTTGGTCAGGGAAATTTGTAGCGAAATTGTCTTTTAATTCTCTTTCGAAAACCTTGATAAAATTTAATTCATCCGGGGTTCCACTCTGAACTACAATGTAATTTTTATCGTTGAATTGGGACATGAATCTTACGGCCTGCAACACTTGAGTTTCATAAGAGGGTGTGATTTGAATAATATATGGATTATTCTCAATGTCAGGTTTTTTAGTATTTAAAGGATAAATAGACCAGATACCAGCTGATTTGCAAAAATCTGCCACTTGTTTATAATCTTCCATATATACCGGACCAAATACAACGTCGGCATTAGCCAGTTTTCCAGATGAAATTAAATTTGCTACAGTAGCGCTGTCTCTATTTGTGTTATATACATTGAGCTCGATACTAATGCCTGCAGATTTAAGACTGTCGAGTGCTAAGAGGAAACCTTCGTAATATTCAACAAAAGGTTTAGTGGCAGGAACCAATTCGGGATGCTTCTCTATCTTGATTTCTTCTTTTTCTATGCTTGATAGGTCTTCAGAGAAGGGCATGAGCATGATAACTTTAACTGGTCTATTGAGAGGTGTTGGTATACATTCATTTATTAATTGTTTCGGGAACAAGAGTTGTTCGTTAACTGTTTTAATCGTATCTGGGGTATTAATTATTGGTTTTTCTGTAAATGAAAGCAGAAGGGTATCTCCTTTTTTAATTGAATTGCCGCTGAGCCAGGGATTATACTTCTCAATATCCTGTATATTTAAATTATATTGTTTTGAAATCCCATATAGCGTTTCTTTATCCTGAACGACATGATGTTTGGTTTGTGATTTTAGATCTATAGGAGGAGTTTCTATCGTTTGATTGGTATTTATTTTTTCGGGTTCAGTTTTATATATTTTTAGAACTTGGCCTTTTTTTAATCCTTCTTTTGTTTCGGGATTCCATAATGTAATCTCTTCAATTTTACAATTGTATCTTTTGGCAATGGAATAAAGTGTTTCTCCCTTTTCTACACTATGGGTTGTGAAAGTTTCATCATTAACTGTTTTAGCAAAAGGGATTTTTATTTGTTGTCCTGGTTTAATCCCGTCAAAAATTTCGGGATTATATAAAGCCAGATCAGATTGCTCAATGCCGTATCCTTTGCAGATAGAATAGATTGTTTGTCCGGCTTGAATAGTGTGAATATAAAATTTTTTATTATTGATAGTTTGAGTTATCTCAGACTTTGTAAAGCTCTGAATATCCTGACTATATACTGCTGTTTGGAGACTGAATGAAAAACAGAGTAATGTTAAAATGTGACGTAATTTCATATAAAAATCAAATACAATTTCCTGGCCAAAGATAGTGTATAATTTAATACTGCTGAATATCTATTTGTTTCAATATGCGTATTTTTTTGATTCTTACAGCATAGTTTTTTTTTGGTTTCTTCGCGAAATGATAATACAGACGTATTTCCGATTCTTCAGGTTTTTCAATATAACTCGTATGACACTGAAAAAGTAGGGAGTCGTTTTTTTGATAGTTTTTTTCGTTCAATGCTTTCCCAAGTACCGACATTTGTAGATATTGGCTGTTTATGTTGTTGAATGTGAGACTGTCAATGTAAAAAGAATCCTTGTCCCTTTTGCTAATAAGAACTAGATGAATATCTGAATATGCCGAGTCATTATAGAAAATAGGACGTACTCGACATTCTTTAATATGGAATGGTTGTCCGACAGATAATAATGGAAAAAAAAACAGCAAAAAAAATAGTTTTCTCAATAGACAGAATTTTTGTAAATTTCGGAAAAAATATCCACTATGAAAAGAATTATGCTTTTATCTGTTTTATGTTTTCTGGGAATCCAACTTTTTTCGCAAAAAGTATATAGTGTAGATTCCAAATACGATGCCGATATTAAAGTATATGTCGCAGACAGCAAGTATGATGCAGACCTTGTCGTGTATAAATGTGATTCTAAATATGATGCCACGGACAATAAAGGTTTGTGGTATTTTGTTGATTCAAAGTATGATGCAGATAAGAAAGTGTACTTTGTTGATTCAAAGTATGATGCTGACTTAATTATATATTTTGCATCTTCCAAATATGATGCCGAATGGAGAACTAGTTCAAAAAAACAGCTAATGTATTAGGCTATTTCATTCCCTTTTTATAATTTTGCCCCGTCTATCAATGGGGTGCCTTAAATTAAAGGCTGAGATCAAACTCTTTGGACCGGGACAGGTAATGCTGAGCCGGAATATTGTTAAGACCTTTTCCCATTGACAATTATTTATTGTCAAACCATAAAAAGGGATTTATGAAAAAGTTTTTTTTGTTCTTGTTTGTCAGCGTGTTTTATTTAAATGCGCAATCACAGTGTATTATTTCTGGTAAAATTACCGATCCGGGAGGCAATCCTGTTGTTTCTGCTAATGTGTTGCTTGAAAATACTTTTCAGGGTACATTCTCTAATAAAGACGGAAACTATATCATTAAAAATGTAAAAAAGGGGACTTATAGTATTCGGATAAGCTTTATTGGATATCAGACATTTGTGAAGGAAATTAGTGTAGTTAATAATTTAGTATCTGACTTTACCATTCAACCCGCAGTTATTCTTTCAGATGAAGTCACAATTCAAGCTTCTTCAGTTTCTGCAAAAACACCCATTGCATTTTCTTCTGTCAATGCCGAACAGATAAAGAATAATAATCTGGGTCAGGATATGACTTACATGATTAGTATGACACCATCTGTTGTTGTATCTAGCGACGCAGGAACAGGAGTTGGTTATACGGGCATAAGCATACGTGGAACCGATGTAAAGCGTACTAATGTGACTGTCAATGGAATTCCTTTGAATGATGCTGAATCTCATGGCGTTTTTTGGGTCAATATGCCCGATTTTGCTTCGTCGGTCCAAAATATTCAAATTCAACGAGGCGTAGGTACTTCGACCAATGGCGCAGGGGTATTTGGTGCCACGATAAATATGCAAACCAATGCGCTGCATGCTTTGCCTTATGCCGAGGTCATGTCATCGGCAGGATCTTTTAATACATTTAAAAATACAGTGTCGGTTGGAACAGGGTTGATAAACAATCGTTTTACTTTTGATGCACGAATGTCAAAAATAAATTCCGATGGTTTTGTCGACAGGGCATTCAGTGATCTTAAATCAATATATCTGTCTGGGGGGTATTACTCAGAAGGAAGTGCACTCAAACTCATTATTTTCTCCGGAAAGGAAATCACCTATCAGGCATGGAACGGAGTACCTAAGGTCAGACTCGAGAACGATACTGCCGGAATGAGACGATATGCTGATCACTGGTTATACACTCAGGAGGAATATCAGCAAATGCTTGAATCCAATAACAGGACATATAATTATTATACATACAAAAACGAAGTCGATAACTATCAACAAGATCATTATCAATTACATTATTCAAAGGAGTTTACCAAAAATCTCTATCTGAATTCGGCCATTCATTATACCTACGGGCGAGGTTATTTCGAAGGCTACAAAACCGATAAAGAATTTGAAAAGTTTGGATTAGCACCCTATATATTGGGTAATGATACCGTCTTTTCTTCAGATTTTGTTACACAAAAATGGCTGGATAATGACTTTTATGGAGGAAATATTTCATTAAGATTTGTAAAATCCAAGCTTGATATAGTGGGTGGAGGAAGCATTACGAAATATGAAGGACGGCATTATGGCGATATTATTTGGGCAAAACTCGTTACTTTTACTTCAGATGAGAGTCGTTGGTATCAGGCAACCGGAGATAAAATGGATGCTTCATTTTTCCTGAAGGTGAATTATCAGCTTAATGGCGTAGTGAATATTTATGGTGATCTACAATATCGTGATATTGAATATACAATTACGGGAAAGGATGATGATTTGAGAGAGATTTCCCAGCAGCATCATTTTGGTTTTTTCAATCCCAAAGCAGGGGTTACATACACTCCGACCGAAAATCAGCGTGCTTTTTTGTCAGTCGCCATTGCACATAGAGAGCCTTCCCGAAGCGATTATACCGATGCTGATCAGGATAAAACACCCAAGCCCGAAAAACTGACGGATTATGAGGCTGGATATGATATTTCGTTTAACTCTTGGAGGGCAGGTGTCAATTTATTCAATATGATATATAAGGATCAGTTGATTATGACCGGACAAATTAATAATGTAGGGGCACCTGTAATGGCCAATGTGGAAAATAACCGTCCATCGAAAACTCTTCACCGCCCAGTTTATACCTGTACAACCATGCATATGTTTCATATTCATAATTTAATATATTGTTTACTTTCATCATAAAACGAATCCCTTTAATGTTTTTCAAGGTAATAGAATATGTTA
>PHDH01000133.1:0-10556 GCA_002840935.1 Bacteroidetes bacterium HGW-Bacteroidetes-21
GTAGTATATAACACCCCCGGCAATTATACGGTTTCATTAACTGTTACAAATACAGCTGGCAGTGATACTGAAACAAAAACTGCCTATATAACAGTATTGGCGAATACAAATCCTCCAGTAGCTGATTTTGTTGCTTCTGCAACCACAATTACAGTGGGTGGATCTGTCAATTTTACTGATCTTTCGACGAATACTCCCAACGCTTGGGCTTGGTCGTTTACAGGTGGTACACCAGCAACATCTACAATTCAGAACCCCACAAACATAGTCTATAATGCTGAAGGTCTTTATCAGGTATCTCTTACTGCTACAAATGCCTATGGAAATGATATCGAAACCAAAACAGCTTATATTAATGTGACAGCCCCAATATATTGCGATGGATATTCAAATAGTACCGCCTATGAATATATAAGTAATGTATCTGTCTCTACAATTAATAATACGACTCCTGCTACGCAGTATTCTGATTTTACAAATATTACGACTAATATAACTCAAGGCGCTTCGTATCCATTTACGATTACAGGGTCTAGTACTTATGCAACAGATCAGGTCCTAATCTGGATCGACTGGAATATGGATGGTGACTTTGATGATACTGGTGAAAATGTATTTACTTCTTCAGCCAGCGTAGGACCTTACACTGGAAGTTTTACTGTACCCGCTGCCAGTCCTACAGGATCTACCCGAATGAGAATCAGAATGCATGACACAAATACATCATATACTCCCAACCCAAATCCATGTGGTGCCTCAGGTTATGGTGAAGTTGAGGATTATACGGTAAATATTATATCACTTAATATGCCTCCTGTAGCAATTTTCTCTGCTTCTCCTGTATCTACTTGTAATGGTATAGTTCAGTTTACAGACGAATCAACCGGAAATGCTACCAGTTGGTTATGGAACTTTGGCGATGGACAAACAGCGACAACACAAAATCCAAGTCATACTTATACGGCTAGTGGAAATTATTCTGTTAGTTTAACGGCAACCAATGCCAATGGATCTGACACCGAAACTCAAACTGATCTTATTGTTGTTTCTTTACCAACTGCACCCACTACAACAGGTGGTACTCGTTGTGGAACCGGAGTTGTAACTCTGACTGCTGCAGGAAGCGCAACGCTGGAATGGTATGATGTTCCAACAGGTGGTACTTCAATTAACACAGGAACGACCTTTGTTACCCCTTCACTCTCAACAACAACGACTTATTATGTTGAGTCAAATGCTTCAGCTGTTCAGACAGTAGGACATACAGCTTCAACAACTAATGGAGCCACTAACACCTCTGCTTCGTATCTTACTTTTGATGTTTTTGAACCTTTGACAATACTTTCAGTCGAAGTAAATAATACCGGAGCCGCTGGAAATAAAATTATCTCATTACAAAACTCAGCCGGAACAAATATTGATACTCGAACAGTGAATGTTCCTGCCGGAGTCAGTCGTATTGACCTTGGTTTTGATGTTCCTGTCGGTACAGCATACAGACTTACGGGTCCTGCAAATTCCAACCTTTATAGAAATGATGCTGGTGTGGTATATCCATATACTATTCCTGGTTTAGTAAGTATTACAGGAACAGGTGCCGGAGCACAATATTATTATTACTTTTATAAATGGTATGTAGTTCCTCAAATTACATGCATAAGTGCCAGAACACCTGCTGTTGCGACTATCGAACAGGCCGTAACTCCTTCTATTACTATTTCAGCTAATAATACTAGCGTTTGCAGTGGTACAACAGTCACTTTAACTCCTACAGTTCAAAATGCAGGAACAACTCCTACTTACCAGTGGACAGTCAATGGCGTTGCTGCAGGAACAAGTTCCACTTTATCGACACCCATTACTGCCAACTCGACTGTAACTTGTACACTGACTTCTTCATTAACCTGTACTTCGGCAAATCCTGTGACTAGTAGTCCGGTGACTATTACCGTCTCTACACCTCAGGCGGTTAATGTAGCAGTTACTACTCCTGTCACAACTATATGCGAAGGACAACTGGCTACATTCACTGCTGTTCCTTCTAATGGCGGAACAACTCCTGCTTATCAGTGGTACGTTAATGCGCAACCTGTTGGAACAAACTCAGCTACTTTTTCTTCCAGTACTTTGACCAACGCTAGTATAGTTACTTGTCAACTAACTTCCAGTCTGGGTTGTACAACGAATAACCCTGCTACATCCACAGCAGTGAACATGACAGTCACTTCAAATATTGATCCTCAGATCAGCATAGTATCTTCAACGATGCCGGTTTGCTCTGGTCAGAACATTACTTTCACTGCCAATACAACACAAGGTGGAACCAGTCCTGCTTATCAGTGGTTCGTTAACGGTAACAGCGTTGGAACCGGAACAACTTATGCTTCCACTACATTATCCGATAACGACGAAGTATATTGTACATTAAGTGTTACGGAAGTTTGTACTGAAAATGCCACAGTTAATTCAAACATAATAAACGTTGACATTTCACCTGCAACTACTCCAACATTAGTAATTAGTACACTGACTCCCAATGTTTGCACAGGTGAATCAATCACATTTACTGCAACACCTACAAATGGAGGAAACACACCATCTTATCAATGGCAGGTTAATGGTTCAAATGCAGGAACAAATAGCAGTTCATTCACTTCTTCAACGCTTGTTGATGGAGATTTGGTCACTTGTGTTCTTACTTCGAATGATCCTTGTGCGAACCCTGTTAATTCAACTTCAAACAGTATCGAAGTGAATATTGAGTCCTCACTCATACTTTCTGCTGATATTTCGGGCCCCACATCTATTTGTCAGGGTGAAAATGCTACTTATGTTATAAATACAAGCAATGCAGGTTCTACCCCTGTTTACCAGTGGACATTGAATGGAAACAACACAGGAAGCAATACACCAAATTTAAGTTCAACTGGATTCAATAATGGTGATATTATTGGCTGTACAGTTTATTCTTCTCTTGGTTGTGTCTCTAATAGTCCGGTTATTGCTTCAACCTATACTGTCATAGTTTCTGCTTCAGCTTCAGTCACTGTAACGATTGATGGAACAAGCAACCTTTGTACTTCAGAAATTGCTACATTCAATGCAAGTTCTACCAATGAAGGAACAACACCGGTTTATGACTGGACTATTAATGGTATTAGCCAGGGCATTAACAATGCCGTCTTTACATCTTCTACCCTTTCCGATGGTGATGTAGTAGGTCTAACTCTTACTGCATCTGGATCATGTATTACGAATAATCCTGCTACTGCCAATACCATTACTGTCAATGTGGATGATCATCTGACAGCAGGTTTCACCTATACTCCCAACGAGCTGGAAATATCCTTCTTCTCTTCTATAACTAATGCTGATTACTACTACTGGAGTTTTGGTGACGGGAACAATTCTACCGAGCAAAATCCGGTTCACACCTATTCAGCTGATGGAATGTATATTGTAACACATTCAGTGGTCAATGCCTGTGATTCTGTGGTAGCTATGCAGTCGGTGAATGCTGTAAGCGTTGGAATGAGTCAGGTTAGCACAAACAACAATATCAGTGTCTATCCTAACCCCTCACAGGGAATTCTGAATATTTCTTCTGATCTGGCCTTCCAAAACATCACGATTAAAATGACAGATGTTGCTGGTCGCGTGGTTTATCTGACAAGTAATCAGTATCAGAAAATGGTATCAATAAATATCAGTCGACTTGAAAAAGGAATTTACTTCCTCGATCTATTGAATCCAAATGGTGAAACAATCAATTCATCCTCTATAAAAATTGTTCATCAGTAAGAATACATTGTTTATAAAAAAAATGCCGGGTAATCATATCCGGCATTTTTTTTTATTAAAAATCACTGTATATTTGTGAAGAAGTTGAATATGTCAATAGAATTAAAAATAAGAGCCGGCAAACGTTTCCTCAATCTAAAGGAAAGAGATCGCTATTAATTCTATCCCCTTCTTTTTCACCTTATTATTAAATCATTTAAAAATTTTGTTTTATGGAATTACCATATTCTGAACCGTTTAAAATAAAGATGGTTGAAACCATCAAGAAATCGACCCGCGAACAACGCCTCCAGTGGGTTAAAGAAGCCAATTACAATCTGTTCAAATTGAGCAGTGATAAAGTGTATATCGATTTGCTGACCGACTCAGGCACAGGCGCTATGAGCGACAAACAATGGGGAGCTATAATGACTGGCGACGAAAGTTATGCCGGAGCATCTTCATACTTCACACTGAAGAATACCATTAAAGAATTACTGGGCTTCGAATATATGTTGCCTACCCACCAGGGACGAGCTGCCGAAAACGTACTCTTTTCGGTCCTTGTAAAAGAAGGACACATTGTACCGGGAAACAGTCACTTTGATACTACCAAAGGTCACATCGAATTCCGCAAAGCCCATGCAGTAGATTGCACCATTTCGGAAGCTTTCGACACAACCTTCATTCACCCTTTCAAAGGCAATGTGGATCTCGAAAAACTCGAAAAAGTAATGATAGAATCAGGATCGAAAGTTCCTTTTATCATTATGACCATTACCAATAACACAGCTGGCGGACAGCCTGTTTCGATGCAGAACCTGCGCGAAGTACGTGCTCTGGCAAACAAATATCATGTTCCAGTATTTTTCGATTCGGCTCGTTTTGCCGAGAATGCTTATTTCATCAAAATCCGTGAAAAAGGTTATGAAAATGCAAGTATCCGCGAAATCGTTAAAGAAATGTTCTCGTATGCTGATGGAATGACCATGAGTAGCAAGAAAGACGGTATTGTTAATATCGGAGGTTTTATTGGAATGAGAGACAAAGATTTGTTCCAGCAGGCTTCTACTTTCAATATTATGTTCGAAGGTTATATTACTTATGGTGGTATGGCTGGCCGCGATATGAACGCTCTGGCTCAGGGACTGAGAGAAGCTACCGAAGAAGATTATCTTGAATACAGAATTGGTCAGATTGCCTATTTAGGCAACAAGATTAAAGAATATGGCATTCCGGTGCAGGAACCTTTTGGCGGTCACGCCGTATTTGTTGATGCGCTGCGTTTTTATCCTCACATACCACAGACCGAATATATTGCACAGCTATTGGGCATTGAACTGTACATTGAAGGCGGCGTTCGTGGTGTAGAAATTGGTACTCTCCTCGCCGACCGCGATCCCGACACACGTATGGACAGACTTCCCAAACTGGAACTGCTACGCTTGGCTATCCCCAGAAGAGTTTATACCAACAATCACATGGATTATATCGCTGCAGCACTCAAGAATGTGTTCGATCGCCGTAACGAGCTTCAACATGGCTTCAGAATCACCTGGGAAGCTCCCATCATGAGACATTTTACTGTTGACTTAGAGAGAATACCGACGACAAATCAATAATAGTCTAAAGTATTGCATTTGTTATATTTGTGTCGGCATTAACAATTGCTCCCGAAGTATCGGGATTATAAAACACGCCTTAAGGCAATTTTATAAAGCAATTTGTAGAATTTGAGAAAACAAAGCCTATATCTAAAAGTGGCTCGTAGAAATGCGGGCCATTTTTTTTGAATGTTAAATGTATCACATTTTTGCACAACTTCATTTTCTTTGTCATAAGCGGCATGTTCCTGAGCATTCCGGACGAATGAAGAGAACTTTAATATGAATTACTAGTTATAGCTTTTATATCTTTATTAAGTAATGTGTCTAACGACAAATTGTATGATCTTTTTAGCGTCTCTGTTTTAGTAAAATCTTTAAATGTTATTCTTTTTTCGTTAATTTTCAATACTTTATCAGAGACAAAAGAATAGTCAAAATGAGTATAATCTTCTGAGGTTCCGTTCCATTCTGTCTGGTAAACTATTTCTAAATGTCTTGGTAATTCCCAAACAGCAATCCAAAAATTACCCCAAACGTCGCCCTGGTCTCCTCCACTTGATTCCATGATGATCAGATTTCGTTTATCATCAATGGATAAAATTGTATCAATTTTAAAGCCTCCATCGGATTCAAATAAACATTTATCCAAAATGCTATAAAGTTTATAATTGTTCTTATTCTTTTTCCATACAGTAATAATACTGCTTGCGCCAGAGTTAGATAGTACCGATATAAAATAGTCCTTAAAACTTATCGGGATAGAATCTTGCGAACTGGAATAAAATTTACTAAAGCCATAATTGTTTTGATAAATATCTCGCCTTTCGATATCATACATCTCAAACCTGTTACTTTGAACTTTATGAAAGTATGTAAAAAAAATTGACCCTTGTAATTTCGAAAAATCTTTAATAGCAATTTGCTGAACTGCATTTTGACTTACTCTTTTTCTTTCTTTAAAACCATAATTAACAAGTAATTTGCTAATTGAATCCATTTCATAGTATGTAGTTATATCTAAATTGATTGTATCTCCAATTACTTCGTTTTTCAAATTCTTTTGGTCAATTTCAGCTAATAATGTTTTGAAAATTTTATACGAGAGTTTATACTCCTCCATGGTTTTACTATTCTCATCTTTTTTAAAGTTCTCCCAGCAGTAAGCCAAATTTTTTAAAGTAGCTCCAAGAAATTTTGAATATGGCTCAATAATTCCATCACGTTTTAGGATTGGAATATCCCTAATAGTTTGAAATATATCAAGTTTACCATTTTGCGATTTGTCGAAACATTCATAATTAAAGTTAGCATAGGTAAAATCATCACTTAATTCAATGTGATATTTTTCTCCCTTTTTAAGGTTTTGATAAGCATATCCATTAACAATTACTCCAAATCTTAAAGCTAATTTCGTTGATTCGAAAGGCATAAATGTAACAGTATCAATATGGTGCTTAATAATTGTAACGGGCGACTTCTGTGTGAATTCAATCAATAAATCACTTTGATTGATCTTTTTTATTTTAAGAATATATATTTGCCCATTTAAAGAAGAAGTGTAATTGTAATTTGTATCCATTTTAAGTCCACAAGGAAAAATAATCTCCTTTTGTTCAATAAGTTTAGGGCCTGATTCAGAATTCTCAACCTGCTCAAACAATTGTTGGTTCTGCCGAATAAAAATGTCTGAATACTTTTCTGATACTTTGTCCTCATTTATAGAAGTACAACCACTCAAAATGGCCGTTAAAGCAAAAAGTAAATTTATAATTCTAAATATCATTGAGTTATATTTTCTAAATAAAGTAAAATTGTCTATAAATGGTTTTTATCAGCTTTATCCTCCAAAAATACCCTTTTGTTTCATCAAAACAAAATATAAATAAGGTTTTAGGGAGATAGTTTAGATACATTTCTTATGGCGTTGTAAATATTTAAAAATGCTATATATTTGTAACAAATACAATGAATATGGAAAACTATAAAGATTTTAGGTTTCAAAAAGAACGCGACTTCAGTGATTTATTTACTGACATCTTTGTCTTCCTGAAAAATAATTACAAAAGACTTTTCTACTTATTACTCTTATATGCAGGGCCTTTCTTTTTGATCGATGGAATTGTATCTGCTTATTTTCAGAATTATGTTTATAGTTTTTCGACAATGAACCCATATTCTATACATGAGATGTACGGAGGTCCATTTGCATTCCTTTCAAAATTTTTAGTTTGGTATGGAGCCATAATGCTATTTAAAGTGCTAGGTTATACCTTCATATCATCAATTACCTATGCCTATATCAGTCTTTATGCTCAAAAGGGACCTCAATTTGACATCAATGAAGTGCGACCTTTGGCATTTTCTTATTTTTTCCCCTTTTTATTGGCCAGTATACTAATCTCTATTGTAATTGTTATTGGTACCATTTTCTGTATTATTCCCGGCATTTATCTGGGTATATGTCTTTCATTCATATTCATTATCATGATTTGGGAAAGAAAAGGCATTGGCGAAGCCTTTGGACGTTGCTTTAATGTAGCACATAAGGACTTCTGGTGGACCTTACTGATACTTTTAGTGATATCGGTTGCGATTGGAATAGTAGCTTTTATTATTGCGCTTCCCATGACAGCTATTTCATTTTTTGGTGTCTTTACAAGGATGTCTTCTGGCGACGTTAATTCTTACTATTTTATTATCAATGTGATAGTTTCTTCCATTACCAACGTAGTCGTCTCCTTACTATCCTCTGTAACCATGGTTGCCATTGCATTGCAATATTTTAATATTGTTGAAAAAGAGAAGAAAAGCCAACCCGATCAGAGTCCAAGTCAGACAGTAAATCTGTAGATATAAAGGATAGTAAAAGAAGCTAAAACTATATAAAGCAGGATTTTAATAGGTATCCTGACTTTGATTCTTGTCCATAACTGCAATGTCCATACACTTTGTAAAATAAGTAATGGTATAATTACCGGGTTGTATGCAATGGCTTTTACGAAATCGAAATGAGCTACTGACCATGTGGATCGGGTCATGCCACATAAAGGACACTCGTAGCCAGTAAGCAGCTTATGAAGACATAAATCTACACCATTGTTAACGAACCACGACTGAGGGATAAAAGCCATCAGTACGAGTCCGGACCAGACCATCAGATTTACAAATTTTATTATGCGTAATGGTCTCGTTTTTTTTACCATTTGTTAAATTAAATCTTTAGCTGTTGGGAAGGAAAGCCTCAAAGGTACCGTCTTGATACAAAATTACAATTTTTGCAACTTCTTTTCCGGCTTTTATGCTTTTATCCATCGGTTTTTCTTTGACAGGAGCCGTTTTATCGGGGATAATCTCTGTTTCAGGAGTTGTAATCTCCTCGGTTTCCATCTCTGGGAATAAGGAGGTTAATTCAGGTACAGTCATGGGTGCAGCTGTTTCCAGTGTGTCAAAAAGGCCGGGTTGAGGGGTAGATCTGTACATCGATCCTTTATTATTCAGTATCCAGTCGGGGTTAAGATTTGGATATCGATGTAGTATCCTCTGTACAAATTCAAGGCTTGGATTATTTCTGCCTGATAAAATATGTGAGATTCCTGACCTCTGAACACCAATATCGTCAGCCAGCTGTGAAGCTGACAAATTTTCCGATTTCATGAACTTAATTATCCTGTCTTTCATAAAAACTAATTATTACAAATGTAACTATTATATTAATTACATTTGTAATTATATTGAGTATAATTGTAATTTACATTTGTAACTGAGCTATATTTCCCATCCGTACAATAAAAGAATCATATACTATGAGAATGATGCATTATCAATACTTTATAAAGTTAGGCCATACTTAAATATCGAATTGAAATAAACCGTATAAATAGCTGATATTAAACATATATAAAATATTTATAGTTCAATATATCTATTATTAACGTTATTATTATGTAAAGCGCTGCTTTTACAGGCATTATTACTTTAAATAACTATCATTACAACCTGATTATATGATATATATGAATATAGCTTTCACTACTATTATTTGCATATTACAGAAGTCACTTACCTATCGTTTGAATGGCCTTTTGAATGATAAAAATGTTTACAGTATTGTATTTACATTTGTAATGATTCATATTTTAGACCATTCTTTCTATGGAGTTCTGTAAACACATTATTTACGCATGACAGAATGGCATAAAATGACTGAGAAAAATGATCTTCGCTGAAGCAAGTGAATATAAAATTGTATAGTGCAGTATGTCAGTATTTTATAAAATTACGACTATCCTGATTTTTGTTAATTATATTATTTAAACTTCTCTCCTATTTAGGGTAAAAAAAATCTATTGCTCCCTCCCCTATTTATTCTACTAGTAATCCTTTTGATAATTTTTAATGATAACCTTTTGTGAATCTTAAATTCTTTATGAATTTCTATTCTATAAAATATCCGTAAAAATTCGAGTAATTTGTCATATATTTATTATTATGATATTAGTAACATTATTTTCATTAATTTTATATTCAACATTTTAAATTATTAATCATGAAATTATATTTTGTTTTAGCTTGTATTTTTATGTATATATCTACTAGTGCTCAAACGTGGCATAGAATGCTAAAGGAGGGAAACTTTTCAAACTCTAATGTAACATGTATTACATCCGATATCAACCAGAATGTCTGGATTGGAACTACGAATGGTGCATACAAATATAATAACAGTGGTCTTACTTACCTTAATACTTCAGATGGTCTTATTTCTAATATGGTATCAGCTATTTCGTGCGATCTTAATGGTAAAGTATGGATTGGATCACCTGTAGGCTTGACTTTATGGCAAAATGGAGTTACATCAACTTTCAACGCTCAGGGCGGTATGCAATCTCAAAATGTAAAGGCATTAGCTATAGGTGAAAATAATGTTTTGTGGATAGGTACTAATAGTGGTATAATAAAATTTAATGGAAATTCATTTGTACAATATACAACTTCAAGCGGTTTGGTAAGTAATTCAGTTAAGAATCTGGCTTACGATGGAATAAATTTATGGATAGGAACGCTTAATGGCCTTTCAAAATATGATGGAGCAAGTTTTACAAATTACTTTACAACTTCTGGTTTGCCAAATAATAATATAAATGCTTTATATAGTAACAGTTTAAATGA
>PHDH01000133.1:10601-11303 GCA_002840935.1 Bacteroidetes bacterium HGW-Bacteroidetes-21
AGTAACAGTTTAAATGAGGTGTGGGTTGGAACATCTAATGGTGTTGCTCATTATACAAACTCCGGCTTTACGACTTTAAATACATCCAATGGTCTTTTATCAGATATAGTAAATTCAATATCGTCGGATATAGATGGAAATATTTGGTTTTTAGGAGATACTGTCATGATGAGAATGCAAGGTAATATTATAACTGGGTTTAATGCAGACTACTATTATCCATCTTCTGTATTAAAATGTATTTATTCTTATAATAATGATGTATATGTTGGAACCAACGAAGACTGTATTAAAACAAAGATTTGGACTACAGAAAATATACGAAATACAGAGCTAAGCACAGGCTTGGTTAGTTCATATATTACCAATATTGGGGGCATACTATCAAATGAAACAAATTCTTATGCCTCTAATGGACTTGAATTTCCTGCCCAATTCAGTAGAATGTTTGTGCAGCAGCAATCGAAAACGTGTCGTCCATCAGGGGAGCCATGGCAACGGACTGGGAACACTGCGATTCCGTCTCACGGGCCTCGGTCGGACTGAGCCTGAGAAGACCCTTCCGCTTCTGCACCTTCCACTACGACTGTAAGGTGCAGCGCTATATCCAACCCGGTGATGACCCTCGGTCCGTAGCCCCCGCGGACTCCCCCAGCCGGCGCGCGCTCATCTCCTACGCCCCCGCGCTGCGCCAGCGGCACC
>PHDH01000134.1 GCA_002840935.1 Bacteroidetes bacterium HGW-Bacteroidetes-21
CAGCAGCTTGGAGTGGAACGACTACAATTACTGCCAGTGCGGCTGGTTGTAATGGGCCAAGAACAGCAACTCACACTGTTACAATAACACCAACAGTTGGCACGCCAGTCTTTACTCTTGGAGCAACTTCTACTCGTTGTCAGGGTGCCGGTTCAGTTACTTATGGCGCTACCGCTACCAATACAACAGGCATCACATATACGCTTGATGCAGCTAGCATCACAGGTGGGGTAACCATTGTTCCTGCAACTGGTGCAGTAACATATCCCGCTACCTGGAATGGGACCACAACAATTACTGCCAGCGCAGCTGGTTGTAACGGACCAAGAACAGCAACTCACACAGTCACTGTAACACCTACAGTAACAATTAACGCCTTTTCACCTGCCACCTCAACTCGTTGCCAAGGCGCAGGTTCTGTAACCTATACAACAACTGCAAATAATTCAACTGGAATTACCTACAGTCTTGATGCTGCAACAAGTGCCGCAGGAAATACAATAAATGCATCGACCGGTGTTGTAACTTATATTGCAGGTTGGTCAGGGACTACAACCATTACTGCCAATGCAGCCGGTTGTAACGGGCCCGCATCAACGACTCATACAGTTACCATTACTCCCACAGTTTCTATTAACGCATTCTCTCCTGCAACATCTACCCGTTGCCAGGGGGCAGGAAATGTCACATATACGACAACAGCCAGCAACTCTACAGGCATTACATATAGTATAGATGCGGCCAGTATAACTGGAGGAAACTCAATAAATGCTACTACTGGCGTTGTGACCTATACAGCAAGTTGGACGGGGTCTACAACAATTACTGCCAGTGCGGCTGGATGTAACGGACCTGCGACTACTACACACGTAGTAACTATAACTCCGACCGTTACAATTAATGCTTTCTCTCCTGCCACTTCGACACGATGTCAGGGAGCTGGATCTGTAACTTACACAGCAACTGCAACAAACTCAACTGGAATCACTTATTCTCTCGACGCAGCTAGTTTAACCGGAGGAAATACTATTAACTCTTCTACCGGAGCTGTAACCTATGTTGCAACATGGGCTGGTACAACTACTATCACTGCCAGTGCAGCTGGTTGTAATGGACCTGCCACCACAAATCATACAGTTACAGTTACACCCACCGTTGGATTACCAGTCTTTACCTTAGGCGCTTCCACTACACGTTGTCAGGGTGCCGGGTCGGTTACTTATGGAGCAACAGCGACCAACTCTACTGGAATTTCTTATAGTCTTGATGCAGCCAGTATTTCTGGAGGTGTTACGATTGTTGCTGGCACAGGTGCTGTAACTTATCCTGCCAGTTGGAGCGGAACTACAACCATTACTGCCAGTGCAACTGGTTGTAATGGACCCAGAACATCTTCTCATACTGTTACAATTACACCTACAGTTACAATAAATCCTTTCTCCCCAGCAACTTCAACTCGTTGTCAAGGAGCAGGAATTATTACAACAACCACAACAGCAAATAATTCAACGGGTATTACCTATAGCCTCGATGCTGCCAGTTTGACAGGAGGAAATACAATAAATGCAACTACAGGAGCAGTAACCTATACTGCTGGATGGTCAGGAACTACAACTATAACTGCCAGTGCAGCCGGTTGCAATGGACCTGCTACTACTACTCACATAGTAACTATTACACCCACAGTAACAATTAATGCGTTCTCTCCTGCCACTTCGACAAGATGCCGGGGAGTAGAAACAATAAACTATGCTACAACAGCAAATAATTCAACAGGCATCACTTATAGTCTTGATGCTGCTAGCATAACAGGAGGAAATACCATAAATGCGACAACAGGAAGTGTAACTTATGCCGCAGGTTGGAATGGGACTACAACTATTACTGCCAGTGCAGCAGGTTGTAATGGGCCTGCTACAACAACGCATGTTGTAACAGTATATCCGTTACCTTCTATCACTTCTGTAACAAAAACAGATGTAACCATTTGTTCGGGATCAGACGGAACAATAACAATTGTTGCAACTGGTTTTGCCCCATTAACGTATTCAATTAACGGAGGAACATCTTATTTTGCCAGCGGAAGTTTCACAGGTCTTTCTAACGGAGTTTATAATGTTGTTGTTAAAAATGGCTATGGTTGTACTGTAAGTGGCGGAAGCATTTCAATTTTTGATGGTGGGGCTCCTGTAGCACCAACAGCAGGGACAAATGCTACGTATTGTACCGGAGCTCCTATGGCAAATTTAACTGCAGCATCATCTGCAGGCGGAATACTTAGTTGGTATTCTAACCCGGGATTAACTACTTTAATTGGTACCGGAACATCTATCGCTCCGACCAACACAATAGGAACATCAAACTATTACGTAACAGAAAATGTTGCAGGATGTATTAGTGCAGCATCAATTGTTACCATTATTATTACTCCTTCTGTTACTATAAATGCATTTTCTCCTGCTACTTCTACTCGTTGTCGGGGAGCTGGATCAGTAACTTATACAACTACTGCAAACAACTCAACAGGCATTACCTATAGTCTTGACGCTGCAAGCATTACTGGTGGAAACACAATAAACGCAACAACAGGAGTAGTAACTTATTCTGCCGGATGGTCAGGAACTACAACTATTACAGCAAGTGCGGCTGGTTGTAACGGGCCTGTTACAACTACACATGTTGTAACTGTAACTCCTACAGTTACCATCAATGCATTCTCCCCAGCAACATCTACCCGTTGTCAGGGTGCCGGGTCAGTTACTTATACCACAACTGCAAATAATTCGACAGGTATTACATATAGTCTTGATGCAGCAAGTTTAACTGGCGGAAATACAATTAATTCGGCTACAGGGGCCGTTAACTATTCTGCCGGATGGACTGGCACAACTACAATCACAGCCAGTGCGGCTGGGTGTAACGGACCTGCAACAACCACTCATGTCGTTACGATCACTCCTACTGTTACAATTACTGCTTTTTCACCAGCCACTTCGACACGTTGTCAGGGGGCAGGATCAGTTACTTACACTACCACAGCAACAAATTCAACAGGAATCACCTACAGCCTTGATGCTGCTAGTATTACCGGAGGAAATTCTATCAACGCAACAACGGGAGCTGTAACTTATGTTGCTGGCTGGAGTGGAACTACAACTATTACTGCCAACGCAGCAGGTTGTAATGGCCCAGCTTCAACTACTCACGTTGTAACAATCACACCAACAGTAACAATTAGTGCATTTGCACCTGCTACTTCTACCCGTTGTCAAGGTGCAGCGACAATTACATATGCAACCTCTGCATTAAATTCAACAGGAATCACATACAGTCTTGATGCTTCGAGTTTAACCGGTGGAAATAGCATTAATTCAGCTACAGGGGCAGTAACCTTTGTTGGCAGTTGGAGCGGAACTACAACTATTACTGCCAGTGCAGCCGGTTGTAATGGACCTGTAACAACAACACACGTTGTCACTGTAACACCCACTGTTACCATCAATGCTTTTTCACCTGCGACATCGACCCGCTGTCAAGGAACTGGTACAATTACCTACACAACAACAGGAACCAATTCAACAGGAATCACTTATAGTCTCGACGCCCTGAGTCTCGGCTCAGGAAATTCAATTAACGCATCAACCGGCGCGGTAACATACGTAGCAGGATGGACAGGAACAACGACAATCACAGCCAGTGCTGCTGGTTGCAATGGTCCTGTAACTACTACTCATGTTGTGACAATAACCCCAACGGTAACCATCAATTCATTTACACCAGCAACATCAACACGTTGTCAAGGCGTTGGATCAGTAACATATTCCACAACAGCAAATAATTCAACGGGAATTACTTATAGCCTCGATGCAGCAAGTATAACCGGAGGAAATTCTATCAACGCAACAACTGGAGCAGTCTCCTACGTTGCTGGTTGGAGTGGAACTACAACTATTACTGCCAGTGCGGCTGGTTGTAACGGTCCTGCAACTACCACACATGTCGTTACCATCACTCCTACTGTTACAATTACTGCTTTTGCACCTGCCACATCAACTAGATGTCAGGGTGCAGGAACTGCTACTTACACCACCACAGCAACAAATTCAACGGGAATCACTTACACTCTAGATGCTGCTAGTATTACCGGAGGGAATTCTATCAACGCAACAACTGGAGCTGTAACTTACGTTGCCGGGTGGAGTGGAACTACAACGATTACTGCCAATGCAGCCGGTTGTAATGGTCCAGCGTCAACTACTCACGTTGTAACAATAACACCAACCGTAACCGTTAATGCTTTCTCACCCGCTACTTCAATTCGCTGTCAAGGTGTTGGTACAGTTACATATACAACAACAGGGACTAATACGACTGGAATCACATACAGTTTGGATGCTGCCAGTATAGCAGCAGGAAATACAATAAACGCAACCACAGGAGCTGTTAACTATGTGTCGGGGTGGAGTGGGACAACAACTATTACTGCTAGTGCAGCCGGTTGTAATGGACCTGCCATTTCAACACACCAAGTTACCGTGACTCCTACTGTAACAATAAATGCCTATTCTCCTGCAACATCTACTCGTTGTCAAGGCGCCGGAATTGTTTCTTATGCAACTACAGCGAACAACGAAACAGGACTCACTTATAGCCTTGATGCAGCAAGCATAACCGGAGGAAACTCAATAAATGCTTCTACTGGAGATGTTACTTACGCTGCAGGTTGGAGTGGAACAACGACCATCACTGCCAGTGCCGCAGGATGTAATGGACCATCAACGACGACACACACAGTTACAGTTACTGCTACAGTAAATATCACAGCCTATTCTCCTGCAACATCTACTCGTTGTCAAGGCGCAACTACTGTTAATTATACAACCACTGCAACGAACTCAACAGGTATCACATACAGTCTAGATGCTTTAAGTCTGGGCGCAGGAAATACCATTAACTCCTTGACAGGAGCCGTAACTTACACAGCTGGATGGAGTGGAACAACTACAATTACTGCCAGTGCCGCAGGATGCAACGGCCCCGCGACTACAATCCACACTGTTACAATTACCCCATCCGTCGTTATTAACTCATTCCCAACAGCAACATCCTCAAGATGTCAAGCAGCCGGATCAGTAACCTACACAACAAGTGCTGTAAATTCAACTGGGTTAACCTACAGTTTAGATGCAGCTAGTCTTGCTGCGGGAAACACCATCAATGCAACAACGGGTGTAGTAACTTACACGGCAACATGGAATGGGACAAGCACTATAACAGCTACAGCAACAGGATGCAACGGACCATTGACAACCTTTCATGTAGTAACGACAAATTCACTTCCATCAGCTACTGCAACTTCTACTGGTATTCTTTGTAATGGAGGATCTGTTTCAGTTAACGTTGCTGGAACAGGAGGAGCATTACCTTACAATGGGACAGGTATATATACTCAGACTGCAGGGACATACAATTATATCATTACAGATGCCAACAGCTGTACTGCTACTACAAGTATAACTCTAACTGAGCCGGCAGTTCTTACTGCATCTTCAACGTTTATTCCAATTCTTTGTAATGGAGAAACAAGTTTGGTAACTGTTACTGCAACTGGAGGAACTTCACCTTATTCTAATATTGGCGATTACACTCATGTTGCAGGCACTTATTCATATACAGTAACAGATGCTCATGGATGTATTGCTAATACAAATGTTACAATAACACAACCTTCTGCTATCGTCACTTCAACCAGCACAACATTGGCAGGTTGTAATTTATCTGACGGAACGGCTACTGTTACAGCATCTGGTGGAACTGGAACACTTACTTATCTTTGGTCTCCTGCAGGTGGAACGAACTCAACTACCATTGGCCTCCCTGCTGGAAATTATTCTGTAGTTACTGAAGATGCAAACGGATGCTCTGTTACTAATAATGTCAGTATTTCAAATAGCGGCGCACCAGTTATCAGCAATACTTCTGTTGACATTGTATGTCATGGGCTCAATACTGGCTCTATAGATTTAACTGTCACCGGAGGTACCCTTCCATACACTTACAACTGGAACAGTGGAGCATATTCAACCGAAGATTTAACTAACATTCCTGCCGGGGCATATACTTATAATGTAACAGACGGTGCAAATTGTCAATCTTCAGGTACTATAACGATCATTGAACCTGATACACTAACGGCATCATCAACTTCAAACAATATTTTATGTGTTGGAGGAACAACTCAGGTGTCTGTATTTGGTTCAGGAGGCACAGGAATTCTTTCTGGCACCGGCAATTTCACAGTTCCCGCTGGAACATACACTTACATTGTAACAGATGAGTCAAGCTGTACTGCTTCAACAACAATTATTGTGTCAGACCCACCAGCTCTGATTGCCAGTTCATCTGCAACTACACTTTTATGCCATGGTGATACCGCCATTGTTACAGTATCTGCGACAGGAGGATCTGGAGTATACATTGGCACCGGCTCATTCCATGTAACTGCAGGAACTTACACATATCAAGTAAGTGACCTCAACGGATGTATTACAAGTACAAGCATAACGGTATCCGAACCTGATGCAGTAATCGCAAGTGCAGTTCCTACAGACATTCTATGTTTTGGTGGAACTTCTGACATTACTGTTTCAGCCATTGGAGGAACAGGAACATATACAGGAACCGGCATCTATAACGAAACTGAAGGGACATATTCCTACATAGTTTATGATGTAAACAGCTGTTCTGACACTATAGAAATAACTATCACTGAACCGACAGAAATCACCTCTTCTACTTCTACTACATTTGCTGGTTGTGGATTGTCTGACGGAACAGCAACTGTAACTGCAACAGGTGGAACCGGCGTACTAACCTATCTATGGAATCCAATAGGTGGCACAAATGCTACTGCCACGGCTCTCCCTGCTGGAAATTACACTGTCGAAATAACAGATGAAAATGGATGTACTCACACTGATATGGCCTCTGTTTCAAATAGTGGAGCTCCAACCTCAAGCACAACTCAAACAGATGTGTTATGTTTTGGACAGAATAATGGAACTATTGATTTGACTGTCAGTGGTGGCACCTCACCTTATACTTACGATTGGAATAATGGCGCATATACCGATGAAGATTTGTCAAACATTCCTGCAGGAAATTATTCCTACACAGTAACTGATAATGCAAATTGTCAAACTACTGGATCAGTAGACATCATTGAACCGTTAGTTTTAACTTCGGCTATACTTGAACCGTCTTCACCCAGTTGTAGCTACACATCTGACGGAGAAGCTATCGCTGTTGCTTCGGGCGGAGTCCCTCCCTACAACTTTATATGGAGTGACATTTTAAACACGGCAAACGACACAGTTTCAACGCTAATTGGCGATACAGAATACTATGTTACCATAACTGACGATAACGGATGTACAACTATTGACACGGTATACATTAATAATCCTTTACCAGTTGATATCACAGCTACCATTGCCGATGCTCTTTGCGGTCAAAATAACGGATCCATTACAACATCGGTTTCAGGCGGAGCAGCTCCCTATACTTATTTGTGGGACAATTCACAAACAACTTCGAACCTGATTAATCTCTCTGCAGGTATTTATGAAGTAACCGTAACAGACAGCCACAATTGTACTACAACTGATTCATATACGGTAATAAGTACAAGTGCTGGAAATGTAACCATTACTAATATTACAAATATTCAGTGTTTTGGAACAGCTGTAGGAGAAATTTCAATTTCTGTGAATGGCGGCACTCCAGATTTTATATATGAATGGTCAAATGGTCAGATAGACACTCTCTCACAAAACACATACACTTTATCGGGTCTGAATTCTGGCAACTACTCAGTAACAATTACTGATGCGAACAATTGTATTTCTGACACACTTATTACAGTATCTGGACCTTCTTCTGGAATAAGTACCAACGTTACTATTCAAAATATTACTTGCCATAATCTGGGTAATGGTATTCTACTGGCTAACACTACAGGAGGATCACAACCTTATACTTATCTTTGGTCGAACAGCCAGGTTGGATCTCCCCTGTTGAACATGTCTGCTGGAACTTATTCTGTAACAGTTACTGACGCTAACTCTTGTACTACTGTAATCTCCGATTTAATACTGACAGAACCCGAAGAAATCATCATAACAGCTTCTGCAATTCAACCTACATGCGGTGGAACTTCAACCGGATCAGGAAATACAGTTGTTACAGGTGGCGTACTGCCTTATACCTATTCATGGTCAAATCAAACTACAGGATCTTCAATATCAAATGTACCCGCTGGAACTTATCTGGTGACTGTAACCGACGCCAATGTTTGTACCAATTCTGCCATAGTTCAGATAACCGAACCGGCACCTATCACTGTGACCTACGAAACAGGTACCAATGAATCAACACATGCCGGTTTCATCGACTTAACAGTTGTAGGAGGTGCGCTTCCTTATAATTACGAATGGTCGAACAATGCCCTTACCGAAGACATCGAAAATCTTTCGGGTGGATGGTATATTTACACTATCACGGATGGTAATACTTGTCAAATTAGTGACAGTATTATGGTTGAATTGGCACTACAGATACCCAACACAATTACCCCTAACAAAGATGGGAAAAATGATGACTTCTTTATCATTAATATTGAAGCATACAACGAAGTCACCATTCAGATTTACAATCGTTGGGGAAATATTGTTTATAGCTTCAATGGAACAGGCATTGAATACAACCAAGAAGGGACTAGATTTGATGGGACTTATAATGGAGCCAAATTACCTATGGGTTCGTATGTATACATTGTCACGATCAACAGTGAGGATACATTTACAGGAGCCTTGCTAATTAAATACTAAATAAAAAAAGGGGTTTACGAACCCCTTTTTTTATACAATATTCTTTCGTTTTTACAGTTATAACTTTTATTTTACTGAAATTTTTTATACTTACTTTTTCAATGGGTTTAAATATCTTTGCCATCAAATTACATAAAATGAAACGTTTTTTTCTTTTCATTAGCTTTTTCTTCTTTTTTCAGAATATCTTTTCTCAAATTGCTATAGGAGAATGGAGAGACCACCTTTCTTACACTTATGGAATAAATGTAGAATATGCAGGACAGCGCATTTATAACTTAACTAAAGGAGGATTATTTTATCTGGATCTAAATTCCTATAGTCTTGAAAAACTGACTAAAGTAACCGGTCTTTCGGATGTAACAGCTACAACCATTAAATACAGTTCATCTCAGGATCTGCTAATCGTAGGATACGCTAATGGCAATATTGACCTAATTTCAACTAACACTATTTACAACCTGCCCGACATTAAACATAAGCAAATGGCTGCCGATAAAACTATTTACAACATTTATGTCGAAAATAGTACCGCCTATATTTGTACCGGATTCGGCATAGTTGTGGTAAATCTTGAACGGAAAGAAGTAAAAGACACCTATATTATTGGACCTGCTGGGACCTATCTGGCTGTTTATGATTTTGATTCTGATGGGACATACTATTACGCAGCAACACAAAAAGGGATATACAAAGCATTAACCTCGGATCCTGGGTTAGTTGATTTTTCGAAATGGACAAGAATTGAAACAATTCCAAATTACAGTAATAAATTCAATTCAATAAAAGCTTATAATGGAGCTTTATATGCAGCTCTTGATTTATCAAATTGGAATGAAGACACGGTATATAAATACGATGGAAGCATCTGGTTAAAATATAAAGATGATTTGATCAAAAATGTACAAAGGATTGAGGTTTCTTCAAACAAATTATTTATTGTTGAACCCTATCGAATATACTCTCTCACTGAAACTGGTCAGGACAGATATTATTATGCCTACACAAATGGGCTATCTTACCCAAAAGATGTTGTTATGGGACCTTCAGACCGCATATGGATTGCTGATGCAATTGCTGGTTTGGTTTATAAATATTACAGTCAGGAAACTTGGTACTCAACCTTCCCAAATGGCCCCATATCAACAAATGCTTTCGCGATAGCCTCTGGTGGAGATAATGTAGTGGCAGTAGCTGGTGGAAGAAATATTTCTTGGGGGAATTTATGGTCGTACGGACAATTTTATAAATTTGAAAACGAGCAATGGTCAAACTTCACTAAAACAAACATTCCCGATCTTATTAAAATGCCAGACATTTGTAGTGTGGTGATTAATCCTGATAACCCTAATCAATATTATGTAGGTTCTTATGGCGGAGGAATTGTTGAAATGAATGGAGGACAATTCGTTAACTATTTCAACGAAGAAAACAGCACACTGCAAAATATCTCAAGCACTGTTGGTGAGCCTTATATCCGAATTGGAGGCATGAATTTCGACAAAGAGAGTAACCTCTGGGTTACCAATTGTGGCGTAGATAACAGTATTTCTGTCAGAAAAAAAGATGGCACATGGAAGGGTTTTAACCTAAAAAACTACATAAACGCAGGCGAACTCGCA
>PHDH01000135.1 GCA_002840935.1 Bacteroidetes bacterium HGW-Bacteroidetes-21
ATACGAATTATTATCGAATCAACAAGCTGATTATCAAATTATTATGTTAATATTTTATCGTTTTTAAACAACCTCTTAGAAGCACAAGAGGAAGATGATTGTATCGACATATATGCTGATATTGACATTGAGTGGACAGTTCATGGAAATTTCTGGAGAAAGCAGATAATCGAAAAAACAAAATTAGATGAGAAATTTGTAAATAAATTGATTATTCTAAACTTAATTAAAAATACCTATAAGGATAGTACTAGTTCAGTAGAAACTTTTAATCTAAAAATTAATAGTGACTTACCATTTTATCAATACGTGGTTAATACTGTATCAAATAATGTAAATGGGCAAATTCAAACTACAGAGACTATAGAGAAATTGTCAGAAATAAATGGAATAAAAGAAGAATTTAATGAAAAAAATGCTAGTTCTTTTTTAAAAGGAAATCAAAAATTGTTGACACAGAGCAAATTAGAGAGTTATCTTTCTAGTTTCTTAAAGTCCTCTTTTAATTATAATATGCCCAAAATTCAAATTTGGAAATCTAAACCAGAATACTTGATTAATGAAATTATTGATTTAGATAAATTTAAAGATAAAACTAGCCTTTCTATACCTTTAAAGAATATTTTTTATATTTATGGAAAAACAACTGATGAAGAGATAAAAAATTCAATAGAAAAAGCGTTAAGTAGTCAAGCCAGATGTGATGAATTACAAGAAAAAATGAGTGACAAAGTAACGAAATATATAAACCAAATATGGAAAGAACATAAGATAAAAATAAAAATATCCATTAATGCTAATAATTGTAAAGTTCATGTTGAGGATAAAGATAAAAAATTTGCATATTATACAATGAATCAAAGAAGTGATGGATTTAAACAATTTTTATCATTAATTCTTTCGCTTTCTGTTCAAAATGAAACTAAAAATCTGAAAAATAACATTATCTTGATAGATGAGCCAGAAGTCCACTTACACCCAAGTGGAATAAGGTATTTAAGGGATGAAATTCTGAAGATTGGTAAGAATAATATTGTTTTTTTATCAACTCACAGTCATTATATGATTGATATAGATACTCCTGAGCGGCATTGGATTGTACAAAAAGAAAAGTCCGAAACTAAAATTACTCAAGTGACCAATGATTTAAGCCTTACAGATGATAAAGTAATTGCAACTGCCTTTGGGTTAAATCTTTTCAAAGAACTCCTCCCTAAAAACATTATAATTGTTGAAGGTGGTGATGATAAGAATATTATTTCACACACATTAACGAATTTAAATAATTCATTTAAATTTTCAATTAAAGCAGCTGGCGGAGCTAGTAAAGCCCCTGGTTTTGCACGATTACTTAACGATGAAAAAGTGAAAGCATTTATATTATTGGATTCTGATAAAGAAGGGAGAGATAATAAAAAATCAATACTTGATAATCAAAGTGATTTTTATTCAAATGATAACGTCTTTACATTAAACGATATTTTACCAACTCTACCAAGTGATTCAACAATCGAAGATTTATTACCAATAGATTTTGTTAAATCTTTTTTTGATAGGGAAATGGGAAAGGATTTTGAGTTAATAGCCAACAAAGCAGTTGTTTTGCAGCTTAAAAACCAATCAGATATTTTAAAAACTAACAAACAAAAATTAGATTCTTTGAAAATGAAATTATCAATTGAGTTTTGTAGTAAATTTAATTCTAAGAGTAAATTAAATGCATTACACAATTTAATTTTATTTAAAGACAAATTAATATCTAAAATTGAAACTTTTGATAATGAATAAAAAAGCCCTGTTGGTAACAACTGCTACCTGCAACAAATTTGGGAATGTGGATTTGATGAATGAAAAAGTTTTATCTACTTTTGAAAAGCACTAATTAGCCTGTGTAATAACAATAAAAAGATAACAATGAAATTAAAACTTTTAGCTCTTATCGTGTTGGGATTATCAACGCAAATATTGTTTGCTCAAAATCAACTTAAAATCATAAAAGCAAAGTCTACCCAAGTTGATAATGATTTACTAAGAAATGCCTGGACTATAGTTCCAGAAACAAATCCCGATGTTTATTCTACTTCAGCAAAAAAGGTGACTTTTTATACCGACATAGATTCCATTTCGTTTGATATAAGTCCGAAACAGCAATATGATTTTGTAATATTACTAAACGGAAAAGATACTGCGAGAACACGAATTGTTTGGGAACCATCAAAACTGGACATCTTAAAACAAGGCCAGGAATATAATTATTCGGATAATCGCGATATTTCAAAATTTAGTTATCAGTCACAGGATAATCCTAACCTAGTAAGAATTAGGAAAGATTTAAAATTAGATTCCATCGCAGGAACCGGAAATGAGCTTTCCCAAATATTTAATCTATTGCACTGGGTTCACAATCTGATAAAACATGATGGAAATAGTGATAATCCGACGCTTAAAAATGCGATAGACTTAATTAAGGTTTGTAAAGCAGAAAACCGAGGGGTGAACTGTAGAATGTTGGCTACAATACTGAACGAGTGTTATTTATCTATGGGAATTAAATCCAGATACATAACCTGTATGCCTAAAGAAACAGATTTTGATGATTGTCATGTTATTAATATGGTGTATAGCACTGAATTGAAAAAATGGATTTGGATTGACCCATCTTTTGATGCTTATGTAATGGATGATAAAGGCAACTTACTGGGTATCCAAGAAGTCAGACTGAGACTTATCCAAGGTCTGCCCTTAGTTCTTAATGCCGATGCTAATTGGAATAGGACGAGCTTACAGACGAAAGAATATTATTTGGAATATTATATGGCAAAAAATCTTTACCGACTCGAAACGCCATTGGTAAGTGAATACGATACTGAAACCTGGAGAAAAGGTAAAGAAGTATCTTATGTTGAACTTTTGCCATTAGATGGCATCGAGCAAACACCACAAAAAAAGGAAGAGGTAAATAAAAAAACGGGCGCGAAATTTATCAACTATAAGACGAACAATCCTGACTTATTTTGGGCAAAGCCTGAATGAAAAGTGCAAAAGCACAACCTTTTGTATAAGTAATGACAGAACAGTGCTCTGCAATAAGCTGTTATTCTTAAAACTATCGTTAACCCAACAATCACATGAAAACAAAAAAAGAATTGAAAGAGGAATACAAGCAGATGAAATTTAAAATGGGCGTATTTCAGATAAAGAATAAAATAAATGGGAAAGTGTTTATTGGAAGCAGTCTGGATCTAAAGGCCATTTGGTTTGCTCAAAAATTGCAATTAGACATGGGGATGCATCAAAATAGCGAATTGCAAAAGGACTGGAAAGAATATGGAGCAGAAAATTTTTGTTACGAAATACTGGAGGAGATCATGGAAGTTGACGATAAAATTATTGACTATAATAAAGAAGTCAAAACACTCGAAAAGATGATGATTGAAGATCTCCAGCCCTTTAATGAAAAAGGCTACAATAAGAATTACAAATAGCCGTCTTGAATTTCTTGTATTGAAAAAAAATAGCTCATTGGAAACTTAAATTGAAAAAAAGGAGGATGTATCATGATATTTCATATTACAACAAGTAAAGAATGGGGAAATGCTCAATTAAAAGGAGAATATCTGGCACCATCTTTAAAAACGGAGGGGTTTATTCACAGTTCAACATTAAATCAAGTAATTGATACGGCAAATGCTTTCTATAAAGGACAACCGGGTTTGGTTCTTCTTTGTATAGACGAAAACAAATTAATTGCAGAATGCAAATATGAAAAACCTACCAGCTTGGGTCATCATGATCCAAAAATTGCAAATTTATTCCCTCATATATACGGGTCATTAAACATTTCTGCGGTAATAAAAGTGGTAGATTTTCCCACCGGTGAAAATGGACTTTTTCAATTACCTAAAGAGTTAAGAGAAGAATAAATAGTTTGCATTAATAGGATGAGACTGAATCACTCCGAGGTAATTTCTGCGAATTTTTTTTTGAAGGTTTTATAATAATAGATACCTTTGATCTTTGATGGTGAAAATCAATATAATATGAAAACCAAATTGTTTTATTTGCTCTTTGCAATTGTTTTAACAACTTCGTTATACGCACAAAATTACCAGATTGGATTTGCAGGTACGGGTGCCAGCTCTAGTGTCGATTCCGTTAAAGTGGAGAATTTAACTCAGTGTACGAGTATAAATCTTGGAGGAGGAGACATATTGCACCTTGCCGCGTCATTGGGTGTTAATGAATTGAACATCGAAGCCGGGAATCAGTTGCATGTATACCCAAATCCTATGACAGATTTTTGTTGGATCGATTTTAATATTCCAATTAAGAGTGAGGCAATCATTGGATTGTACGATATTGTGGGAAGAAAAATTTTGCAGGATCAGGAATTATTAATCGAAGGTCAACACATTTATCAATTAAAAGGAATACCAGCTGGCATGTACGCTCTGAGGGTCGAATGTGGTGCCAATTCCTTTAGTTCAAATTTCATCAGCAATAGTGCTTGTCAGGGAAAAGCCGAGTTGAAGCATATGGACTCAAATGCCAATCAATCAAATATATTAAAGGACATTGAAAGTGAAAAGTCAATAGTTGACATGCAATATAATACGGGTGATTTATTGAAGATAACCGGAAAATCAGGTGTTTATCGTACCGTTGTAATGCTTACCCCCACCAGTTCACAAACTCTAACTTTTACTTTCATTTCTTGCAGCGATGCGAATGGGAATAACTATCCTATTGTAAAAATTGGAAATCAATGGTGGATGGCAGAAAATTTGAATGCTGGCACATATGCGACCATTACTACTCCTCAGGTATCCGGAACCAAGTTTTGTATGAATGTAAATGGGCAAGCCGATCCAAATTGCCCCATGGGTGGCTTATACGAGTGGGCAAATCTCATGCAAGGATCGTCGCCCTGTAATGGCTCGGGGGCACCGCCCAATGATATGTGTAATACCCCAGTAAAAGGACTTTGCCCTAATGGCTGGCATATACCTTCTCACTATGAGTGGACAACCTTAGAGAAAAATTCAGGCTCTAATCCAGCTGCCTTTCCTTACAACACAACAACTATCAGTTTGCTTGGGACAGACGAAGGCGCAAATTTAAAAGCCACATGTACCGATTATTGGTGGGATCCAAATGCCGGAGCGACAAATTTGACTGGCTTTTCGGGTCTTCCCGGAGGCGATACGTGGAATGGTGTTTTCGAAGATTTTGGTCAAAGTGCCTACTTTTGGACTTCCACAGAGACATTTTTCATGTCGTGGGTTCATGCATTAAATTACAGTCTCACCGTGGTTGGTCGCTCCAGCTATGCTGTAGAGAGTGGATTTAGTTGCCGTTGTGTGAAAGATAACTAATCATTTTCCTCAGAACCCATCTCATAATATCCTTCCTATTGTTCCTGGTTATTAACTGTTAAATAACTTTTATCATAATTCCCGTAAAAAAAAATGCTTACTTTTGTCTACTGATTTTATAGACTTATATGACCGATTATTTTTCGCAGCTGAGTGAAGATGTGCGTTTTCAGGAAGGACTAAATGCTTGTATTAATTGTGGTACATGTACTGCTATTTGTCCGGCTGCCGAGGTATATGATTACGATCCCCGTATTCTGACAGATATGCTTCAGACCCGCAACAACGAGATGGTTGAAGAACTTCTGAAAAGTGATATGATATGGTATTGCGGCGAATGCATGTCGTGTAAAACACGTTGTCCGCGAAATAATGTGCCGGGTTTGTTGGTCATCGCCTTGCGCAATTTATCGCAAAAAACAGGCTTTTTTACCGAATCGGAAAAAGGTCGTCAGCAGTTATTTTTAAAACGAAGTATTGGCGAGTGGATTTTGAATTACGGTTATTGCGTTTACGCTCCCCATTTGCATACCAGTATGTTTCCCGAATTAGGTGATGTGTGGGATTGGATAGACAATCACATGGACGATGTTTTTACCCGCGTAGGTGCCAAACTGGGAAAAGATGGCCCGGGCATTTTACGAAAAATTCAAAGTGAGGATCTTGATGAGCTCAAGGCTATTTTTGATGCTACCGGAGGAACCGAGCGCTACGAAACGATAGAAAAATATTCGGCCAAAAAAGCCAAAGAAATGGGTTTGAATCTGGACGAGACCCACAACAACGAATATTTTCTGAAGATATACAACGACAACGATAAAAATCACCACGAATTTTAATGGAACAAACGGGTAAAAAAGCCATATGGCAAGAATATCAGAAAGAGATTGCAGAGGATAAATATTACTATGCAAGGAGTTGTATCCGTCAGAACTTTTTTCCCGGATCGGAACATGCTTTTCTGAATATCCTTCGCAATAATTTGAAAAAAGATCTGCACGACGATGCAAAGCATACCACTTGTACGGGCATTGGCTATCATTCTGATGTAGTTCCTATGGAAACGACAATGACAGTCGTTGCACGAAATTTTTCGCTGATGACCGAAGCAGGTTATCAGAATTATATTCCCTCCTGCATTACCTCTTTTGGTCTTTATACCGAAATTATTGAAACTTGGAAGCATTTTCCTGAAACGTTGGAAAAAACACGTGATTTTTTATTCAAAGCCACCAAAAGAACTTTTGACCTTCCCAACAATCTGGCTCATACCAGTGATATTATTTACAAGTTCCGCCACGAAATTGCTGCTATGGCAAAGTATAAACTGGTGGATGTGCATACAGGTCGCCCCTTGCGGATAGTAGATCATATTGGTTGTCATTACTCCAAAATGTTTCCCGAAAAGGGCGTAGGGGGTGCCGAATATCCCTATGTTTTGGCCGGGATGGTAGAGGCCTGGGGTGGCGAAACCATTGATTATCCGGAGCGTCGCCATTGTTGTGGATTTGGATTCAGGCAATATCTGGTAAAAGCCAACCGGAGTTATTCCCTTTCGGCCAGTCGCAAGAAATTTGAGTCGATGCAGCCTTATGAGCCCGATTTCATCATTACCAATTGTCCAGGTTGTCCCTATTTTATGGATCGCTGGCAATATGTAATAGCCGAAACAGAGCATAAAGTGTATGGGGCAGGCGGAAAAGCAATCCCTGTGCTGACTTACGAAGAAATGGCAGGACTTGTTCTGGGCTATAATCCTTGGGATCTGGGATTGCAGATGCATCAGGTGCCTATTGAGCCTTTGTTAGAGAAAATGAGGATTGCCTATAATCCCGCTGAAAAATATCTTGGGGTAAACGGAAAAGATCTGGGAAAGCCAGTGATTCCAGAATTATTTAAATATCAGGATGAATAAAAGAGTATTAATTGTTGGCGCCGGAATTGCCGGTATGGAAGCCGCAGCAGGTCTTTCGTCGCTGAACTACGAAGTGCTGCTTTTTGAAAAGGACGAAAAGCCGGGCGGACATCTCAAAAACTGGGAGCGACTTTTTCCTACGCAGCGACTCGGGAGCGAAGTGCTTGAATTTCTTGAAAAAGGAATTGGCGAAACGGTAAAACTCATTAGTAATACCAATATTATTTCGGCCGAAAAGTCAGACAAGAATTTTAAGGTTGTTTCTGATAAAGGGGATGTCTGGTATGGCGATGCCTTGCTTATTACAACCGGATATGATTTGTTCGAAGCTCGCAAAAAAGAAGAATATGGTCATGGCATTTATGATAATGTATTTACTTCGGCAGAACTTGAATCTTTGTTTCTGAATAAAAAAGAACTGTTGACACATCAGAATAAAAAACCGGCACGCATTGGTTTTATTCACTGTGTTGGTTCGCGCGACAAAAAAGTGGGCAATGTATATTGCAGCAAAGTTTGTTGTGTGACTGCCGTTAAACAGGCTATTGAAGTGCGGGAAAAGCTTCCTGAATGTGAAGTCTACTGTTTTTACATGGATTTACGTATGTACGGAATGCATTTCGAAGAGCTTTATAACGAAGCGCAGGAGAAGTGGGGCGTGACTTTTATCCGGGGCAGACTTTCAGAAACAGCTGAGAATATAGATAAGTCGCTGCAAATAAAAGTGGAAGACACCTTGCTGGGTCGTCCTTTACGAATGACAGTAGATATGCTGGTTCTGATGGTCGGTTTTGTGCCCAGTAAAAGCACTACGATGTTGGGAAAAGAAGTCGGTATTGATTTTAACTCCAATGGATTTCTGAAAACAATGGACGAACATACATCGACCAATATTACCGGAAAACCCGGTGTTTTTGTAGCAGGGACCTGTACTTCGCCTCAGACAATAACAAATACGATTATTGATGGTCGCTCTGCCGCTTTAACAATTCACGAATGGCTGAGTAAATCTGGTACTGTCTGATGAAATCAAAAGATTTTGGATATCAGGCCATTCCCCCGCGGCATATAGATTACGATAAAAACGATCGTACGCTTTTTTATTTTTTACGTCGTCGAGAACCCAGTATTTCTATTTGTTTTTCGTGCGGAAGTTGTTCTGCTACCTGTCCCGCTAACGAAAATACGCCTTTCAGTTTTTACCGGATTATGCTCTATATTCGTCGTGGAGAAAAATTGCAGATAGCCCGCGAAATAAACAAATGTATGCTGTGTGGTAAATGCCGTCTGGTTTGTCCCAAAGGGGTCAATACCCGCAATGTGATACTAATTACCAGAGACTTTTTAAATTCAGGGGGACAATGAATTATCATCCATTTGTTTTGCCCTTTGCTGTCGGGCTATACGGACTTATACTTTACTTGATTTTCCGATTTGGGTTTTGGATAGCTTCTCTTGATAAAGAGGATAAAAAGAAGCTTTCTAAGGTCGTATTTACAACAAAAATATTTTCCATAATCCGCGATGTGATTATGGAAGTGCTGTTGCACCGTCGTATTTTTAAGAAAAACCCTTTGCTGGGGTATATGCACATGAGTCTGGCTTTTGGTTGGTTTTTACTGATTGTAGGCGGAACCATTGAATCGAAAATGCACAGCGCCCATGCCTTTAACGAGCCCTGGATTCCCATTTTTTATAAGTATTTTAATCATTCTTCCGAAGGGTTCCGCTATGGAGAAGCATTTAATTTCGCCATGGATTTTCTGCTTTTATTTGTTTTGTCGGGCGTTTTTCTGGCATTGTATAAACGTATCAGAAGTCGTGCTTTTGGAATGCGGTCAACGACCAAACAAAGTTTTTACGATGTTTTTGCCTTGGGTGCCTTGTGGTTGATTTTTCCCCTCCGTTTGCTGGCAGAATCGGCCACTTCTGCCATTTATAATAATGGGGGTTTTCTTACGGGTAGTCTGGGTAATATGATGGCAGATGTATTTCCTGTTTCGGTCTTGCAGGTGGTCGAAATAAATTCGTGGTGGGCTTATTCTATTGCCTTGTTTACTTTTTTCGTTTTTCTGCCCATGACGAGATATTTGCATATTCCCACCGAAGCTTTTCATATAGCCCTGAAGAATGCCGGGCTGGTTCCCCGCAAATCTAATGATGGAGTTACAAAGTTTCAGGTGGCCTCCTGTTCCCGTTGTGGTGTTTGTATTGATAGTTGTCAGTTGAATCAACATCTACACAGAAAACAAATGTTGCCGGTCTATTATATTCAGGAAGAAAGAAAAGAGGAGATTACCCATGCAGGTCTTCGGGATTGTATGATGTGTGGCCGGTGTACTGAAGCTTGTCCTGTAGGGCTTGATATTAATGCCATACGAATAAATCGCCGAACCTTGCTTTCCGATAAAAATGATGCCAACTATAGTTACCTTCCAAGCATTAAAGAAGAGTCAAAAACGGAGGTGCTGTATTTTGCAGGTTGTATGTCGCACCTTACGCCCGGCATCAAAATCGCCATGCAGGGCATATTGGATAAGGCAGGTGTAAACTGGGTATTTCTTGATAAAGAAGGTAGTATTTGTTGTGGTCGTCCGGTTAAGTTGTCGGGTAAAAAAGAAGATGCTGCCCAGTTAATGAACTGGAACAAAGAAAAGATGCTGGCTTACCATCCGCAAGTGCTAGTTACTTCATGCCCTATTTGTTATAAGACTTTCAATGAAGATTATGAACTTCCTTTTAAGGTCATGCACCATTCGCAATATTTGAAGCAATTAATTGTCCAAGGGAAAATAAAACCGCGCAAGACAGGAGAGAAATTCAGCTATCACGATCCCTGTGAACTGGGACGATTGTCGGGAGTGTACGAAGATCCCCGTTTTGTGATACGATCAGCAGGAAGTTTAATGATTGCCGAAGAAACCAAAGAAAAGGCTTTGTGTTGTGGCAGCAGTCTGGCTCACTTCAATGGCAGCGACGACGACAGAATATTACTGGCCAAAAAGGCACTTGAATCATTAACCTCAGGCAATCCAGATAAACTGGTAACCGCCTGTCCTTTGTGCTATAAAGCTTTTTCGAGAGTTTCAGATATTCCTGTAAAGGATTTGTCAGAAGTTATAATGTCTTCACTTTAGAGAAACGTCTTTAAAAGCTGCTTATATTTAATGATTTAAGTAACATTTAACCCTCATTTTTCCAACATTCC
>PHDH01000136.1 GCA_002840935.1 Bacteroidetes bacterium HGW-Bacteroidetes-21
CGATCCCGTGATTTTTAACACAGGTAATGGAGGCAAGGTTGCCCGTCTGCGTATCGCCACCACCGAATCGTACAAGACCAAAGAAGGCGACTGGGTTAATAACACCTCGTGGCACAACGTGGTGATGTTTGGCAAGCAAGCAGAAAGCGCCGACAAAGAACTAAAGAAAAGCATGCGTATTGCCCTCACGGGTCGCCTGGTGTATCGCCGCTACACCGACAAAGACGGTAACGAGAAGTTTGTCACCGAAATTTCTTCTATCAATTTCGAAATAGTGAAGTTGGACGAAAAGTCGTTTGCCTAAACAAACGAGCTTAGTAAAGGTAAGGCACGGGAAACCGTGCCTTTTTTTGTTATAAATTAGGCAAGAGATTTGACAACTTTCAAAAAGTTGTCAAATCTAAAGACTACCGTCATACGGAAGGAACAGGTATCCCATTATTTTCAGGTATGCTTTTTGGACAAGTCATGTAAATTATTTCTCGGGCATTTCCCCCCTCTCTGCTTCGCAAAGAGGGGCCGGGGGTGAGTCTGTAAAAGAGAATGTGGATTTACTTTCAGAATTTAAAAATTGATCTTCATCAGACTAAAAACACCCAAAACGTCAGAGAAAACAGCGCTTAAATGTACTCCCAATGTCTATAGGCTTTTGTTGGCGCTGGAGATTACCACAACATGACCTCCCGAGTTCCGAAGCCTCGGAATCGGGATGCGTCATGTTTCGTAATGACAAATGGAGGGTGTTTTATAATCTGCGAAATCTGCGGGAGATGTATTTCAGAGAGGGGCCGGGGGTGAGTCTATAAACGAAATTCCGGATATTCTAATTTAGTCGTATCTTAATGTCTGTCTTGAATCCCGAATGACGTCTAGTTTTTGAATTTGTCAAACCTTAAGTCAAAAAAACTAAAAACACATAGGCTTACCGCTTAAAAAGAAATACAAAATACTAACTTTGCAGTCTTATCTGTAAAGAATAGCGAAATGAAACGCACAAAAATCAAAGAATTACTGAAATCCGACAAAGTCGGAACTTCATTTGTTGTTGAAGGCTGGGTCCGCACACGCCGTGGGAACAAAAACGTAAGTTTTATTGCCCTGAATGATGGCTCCACCATTCATAATATTCAGATCGTTGCCGATATGTCCACCTTTACTGAAGAACAGCTTAAGGACGTCACCACCGGCGCTTGCATCCGGGCTACCGGAACGTTGGTTGCTTCGCAAGGCTCTGGTCAGGCAGTAGAAATTTCCCTTCAGGAAATAAAAGTACATGGCACAGCTGACCCCGAAACTTTCCCCCTGCAGAAAAAAGGTCACAGCATGGAATTTCTTCGCGAGATTGCTCACCTGCGTCCCCGTACCAACACCTTTGGTGCTGTGCTGCGTTTGCGTCACGCGATGAGCTTTGCCATCCATAAATTTTACAACGACAAAGGCTTCTTTTACATGCACACGCCCATTATTACCGGAAGCGACTGCGAAGGAGCCGGACAAATGTTCAGAGTCACCACCCTGGATATCAACGATATTCCCCGCGACGAGACGGGGAAAATTGACTTCGCTAAAGACTTTTTTGGTAAAGAAACAAGTCTCACCGTTTCGGGTCAGCTCGAAGGCGAACTGGGCGCCCTGGCTCTATCCGAAGTGTATACTTTCGGACCCACTTTCCGTGCCGAAAACTCCAATACCCCCCGCCACCTGGCCGAGTTTTGGATGATAGAACCCGAAGTAGCTTTTTCCGATCTGAACGACAACATGGATCTGGCCGAAGAATTTCTTCAGTACCTTATCCGTTATGCCCTCGAAAACTGCAGCGACGACCTAAAATTCCTCAACGATATGTTCGACAAGGAACTCATCTCGCGCCTTGAGTTTGTCATAAACAACCGTTTTGAACGGGTTGATTATACCGAAGCCATCAAGATACTCGAAGCTTCTGACAAAAAATGGGAGTTCCCTGTTTCCTGGGGTACCGATTTGCAGTCGGAACACGAACGATATCTGGTAGAAGAACATTATAAAAAACCCGTTATACTCATCAATTACCCCCGCGACATCAAAGCTTTTTACATGAAGCAAAACGAAGACGGAAAAACCGTTCGCGCCATGGACGTCCTTTTCCCGAAAATCGGCGAAATTATTGGTGGCTCACAACGCGAAGAAAACTACGACAAACTGATGGCCCGTATTCAGGAAATGCATATCCCCGAAAAAGATATGTGGTGGTATCTCGATACCCGTCGCTACGGATCGGCCCCTCACAGTGGATTCGGACTGGGTTTTGAACGCCTCATACTCTTTGTCTCCGGCATGTCGAATATCCGTGATGTGATCCCTTTCCCCAGAACACCGCGCAACGCAGAGTTCTGATTCAACGTGAAACTTTTTTATAGTTTTATCCGTTTACAGATAAAAGTCCTTAACCATGCTCAACCAAAAACTCCAGCAAAAACTCCTTCAGAAGCTGTCACCACAGCAGATTCAACTTATTAAACTCCTTGAAATTCCTTCTATAGAACTCGAACAACGGATAAAAAAGGAGCTGGAAGAAAACCCCATGCTCGAAGAAGGTGCTGAGGAAGAAGAAGTCGTTCAGGACGAGGATGAAGCATTTGACGATGATTTATTTAACGACGACGACGATGTCCCCGAAAAGGAAGCTGGTCCCAGCGACGACGAATTTTCCCTCAACGACTATATTGCCGACGACGACGATATCCCATACTACAATCTAAAATCCAACAATGCCAGCAAAGACGACGAACGTCGTGAAATACCCTTTTCCTCTGGCAGCACCTTTCATGAGTCGTTACTCAGTCAGGCCGGACTTCGTTTTCTCGACGAAAAACATCGTATTTTAGTCGAATTCATTATCGGAAATCTCGATGAAGACGGATACCTCCGCCGCGAAATTTCTGCCATGGTGGATGATCTTTCATTCCAGCAAAATATAAATGCTACTGAAGAGGAATTTTCTAAGGCCCTATTGGTGGTTCAGGATATGGATCCTCCCGGCACAGGCGCACGTAACCTCAGGGAGTGTCTCTTACTACAGCTAAAAAAGAAAGAAAAAACGAACAAAGCCAGTTTGGTAGCTATTTCCATCATTACCAATTGCTTCGAAGAATTCACCAAAAAACACTACGACAAAATCATTAAAAAGCTAAACATCAGCGAAGAAGATTTAAAAGATGCCATCAGCGAAGTTCTACGTTTGAACCCCAAGCCCGGAAGTGCATTGTCTGAAAACAATCAAAAAAACATGCTTCAGGTAAGTCCCGATTTTGCGATAGAAAATATTGAGGGGCAGCTGTATGTAAGTCTTAACTCGCACAATTCACCCGAACTCAGAATAAGTACCGCCTACCGGAATATGTTGCAGGAATCTAAAACAAACAAAGAGATTCAAACTTTTGTCAAGCAAAAAATAGATTCCGCCAACTGGTTTATCGATGCCCTGAAACAACGCAAAAACACCCTGATGTTGGTAATGAGTTCCATTTTACAATATCAGGAAGACTTTTTCAGAGAAGGCGACGACGTATTTATGCGGCCCATGATACTGAAAGATATATCGGAGAAAACCGGTTTGGATATTTCTACTATCTCCAGAGTAGTGAACAGCAAATATGTGCAAACACAACATGGCATTTTCCCACTTAAATATTTCTTCTCCGAATCGATGCAGAACGATAGTGGCGAAGAGGTCTCGACCCGCGAGATTAAAAAGATAATGATGGACATTATTGATGCTGAGGACAAACGAAACCCTCTGACCGACGAAGAGTTGGCCGAAAAACTCAAAGAAAAGGGTTATCCTATAGCACGCCGAACCATTGCCAAATACCGCGAACAGATTGGCATTCAGGTAGGTCGTCTCAGAAAAGAACTGTAATACGATGAAATCTGTCGCCTCGGTTCTCTCCTATCTTTTACACCCTTTGTATATTCCTACTCTAGCCACATGGCTGTACTTACAAATCGCATCCTATTGGTTTATGCTCACCGATCAAGGGGTATATATTATCCTTCTGGTCGTATTCCTTACCACCTTTCTCCTCCCTATACTTTTTATTCCCCTCTTTATGTATTTCAAAATCATCAACAGTCCCGAAATGCAGGAACGAAGAGAAAGACTGCTTCCATTGTTTATCACTTTTTTGTTTTTTTATGGAGGCTTCCTTTTTCTAAAATCTATACCCCTGCCTTCGTTTTATATAGGTTTTATGCTTTCTGCACTAATCGTTGTCGCTCTGGTACTACTTATTTCATTCTGGTGGAAAATTTCTGCGCATCTGGCAGCTCTGGGTGGTTTTACAGGAAGTCTGATAGCCTTTTCTTTACGTTACAGTAGTCCTGTTGAATACTTCATTTTTGGAGCCATCTTTTTATCGGGCTTATTAGGAACGGCCCGTCTTATTAAAGAAGCTCACACCCTGCCTCAGGTAATTGCAGGCTGGCTTATTGGCTTCGCCGTGAGTCTGGTGCTGGTCATGATGTATTAAGATAAAGTCCTGTCAATCCAGCAAATAAGTCGAATAAAAGTCATTGTTTACACGAGTCTTTACGAACATTCGTCCTGTAGCTTTTTACATGTTTCTGCAAGATTGTTCATGTGAATCAACATATTATTTGTTTCGTGCAAAATACCAAGATACAAAAGATTGGTACGATGATTCTGAGTGTCTTTCTTCATACGTTTTACCTGATCTTTTCTAAACTGCTCTATTTTTTCCGTTAAGTTCGAGATTTCTTCATCATACATACTGTAATTAAAGCCTTTGGTAAATAGACCTGCTTTAAGTTTTCGGATAACTTTCTGAAAAATATCAAGAATTTCGAGGGTCTCCTGTTTTTGTTGATCGGGTACTGGCCTATGTACATTATTTACGTGAATATATGCCGGATGTGTAATATAGTTAAGACAATACGTTATTTCCCGAAGGTTTTCATAGACCAGAATATTCATATCACCTGCTGCCATCATATCCTCTGTCAGTTCGGCTGCTGTGCTATAGGCGTTTTCCTTTAATCTTTTTGCTTTCTTATTAAGGTGATTGACATCCTTACTTAGCTTTTTAAGTGCTTTTCTGTCCTCATCGAACAAATACTCAAAGGTCTGACTATATATTTTTTCCGTTTCGTCTAATAATTCTGTTGAAGTAGTCGCCATTTTTGTTATAAGTTCATTGACCGAACTGGCACCATAATCAGAGGCCATTGCCTTCTCTGTTTTTTTATCCGTTTCACGGGATTTGTGCAAGCTGTTCGTTCTGAACATGAGAAAGATAATAAGCAGCGCCATGACAATAATTCCAATCAGCCCTCCATACGACAAGATGGCCAGAACAATTGCTGCCAAAACAAATGCTACCAATGCGGTAACGAACCATCCGGCAATCACAGCGAGAACTCCGGTAACTCTGTAAACAGCCGTATCTCTTCCCCAGGCACCATCCGACAGAGAGGTTCCCATAGCCACCATAAAAGTAACATAGGTAGTAGATAACGGAAGTTTTAACGATGTACCGGCAGCAATCAATGCGCTGGCAACCAATGTGTTTACTGCAGCTCGAATAAGATCAAATTCTGGTTTATCTTCCTTCATTCGCTCTTCTTTACTTTTCTTTACCCCTGCTTTCATATCTGGTTGATCGAAGCGCTGGTCCATATGCTTACGCATAGTCACAGGCACCATTTTACCTACCGACTTATTCATTTTAGTAATCCCCTGCACCAATAACCGGGCAATATAACTTGATCCGAATTGCTCTTTTCCGGTCTCATCCTGTTTGCTCAGTTGAAGTGATGTTTCTATCACCGTACGGGCTTTTTTAGATAACCATAAAGTGGCTACCATAATCAATCCGGCAATAATCAGAATAAAAATATCCGTTTTCACCGGCTCTAAAAGTGGGCTCATATTCAATGCTTCGGGCAAAATATGCGGCGATTGTGCCATATATATCTGAAAAGATTTATAGCCTGCCACCGGAACTCCGATGAAGTTCACCAAATCGTTTCCGGCAAAGGCCATAGCCAATGCAAAGGTTCCTGAAAGGACGATGATTTTTAATACATTAACCTTTAAAAACGTATGCAGTATTTGAAGCAAAACACTAAAAAACACAAAACTACCCGCCATAATTAGCCAGGTGTTTTCTTCAATAAAAACATAAGTTTCTTTTGATAGGATGGATGAATCTTTAAGCCCTTTAATCAGAATGAAATAAAGTATCGCAACCAAAGATAACCCTCCAAAAAGGCCAGCCGCATATTTCATTTTCCTTTCGTACTTAAAAGTAAAAATGAAGCGTGTAAGATATTGTATAAGAGAACCGAATATGAAAGCAAGTACAACGGATAAAAGAATACCGGTTATAATGGCTAAAACTTTGTCCGAATTTATATAAGTGCCAATCGTGCTCAGAGAAGCTCCGGTATCCATAATCTTAATGAAAGACATACTGACAGCGGCTCCTAAAATACCAAAAACCAAAGAAACCGTAGTAGACGTTGGCATTCCAAACGTATTAAAAAAATCCAACAGTAAAATATTGGTCATCATTACCGCTAGAAAAATTATCATTACCTCCGAAAAGACAAACATATTGGGATGAAATAATCCCTTTCTGGCAACCTCCATCATGCCACTCGAAAAAAGCGCCCCAATGAGTATCCCTACTCCAGCAATAATCATGATGGTTCGGAAAGAAGCGGCCCGACTTCCAATAGCAGAATTTAAAAAATTTACAGCATCATTACTGACTCCGACAACAAGACTCGAAATAGTCAGCAGAAACAAAAGTACAACGATTCCAATGTATAGATAATCCATAGATATTTCATTAAACAACAAATGTATTTAATGAAATTGTGAACTAATTGTTTCTTGAGTTAAGTTAATGTTAAGTTAACGTTAAGTATAAGATGAAGGGTATTGAAACTACTTGCCTTCCGCCACTTTCTTCTTCCCTTTCACAGGCTTTGATACAAAAGCAATTGACGCAAATCCTCCAACTCTATCACACGATCGAGTGGCTGTCAGGTTTAATTTACCATCGGATGTGCCGGTCACTTTGAGTTTAAGTTTACGTGTCCATACAAATTGACTTTCTTCCTTCCAGTCAGTTCCTCCCAAAATTTCGAGTCCTTTGGTGTCAAATTTTGTATTTTGAATGGCCAGATTACAAACCCTGTGTGTAAAGGATACTTTTACTAAAACCACCAGTTCATCTCCCTGAATATATTTTTCCTTTTTCCCTTTTTCTACTTCAAAACTAATTTCACAAGCAAAAATTCCAGTGTAAACAAGGGACAAAAAAAGTAAGATTACGAAGCTTCGCTTTTTCATATTCGTTAATATTTGAAAGTTTGGAAATACAACAGTTGTGCCAATTTATAATCCGGCATTCATTAAAACGCCAGAATCCAACAATCGATATACATGTGGACTAGATAAAAGATCCTTCATTATCGAAATATTTGCCATATTATGGGTATCGCTTCCGGCAAAAGAAGCAAGATTTTCCTGCACGATTTTAATGGCAGCATTTCTAATATTCGATGCGATGTGAGAAGACAGACTACTAATATTTACCTGCAACAGGATTCCCTTTTCTGTCAACTCCCTGTACTTGCCGGGACCATGAAAATATCCATACCTTTCGGGATGTGCCAATACGGGTCGGTATCCCGCCACCTGCAACTCAAAAACAATGGATTCGAAATTCACAGGAGGTAAGGTGGGTGAAAGCTCAAAAAGCACATAGTTGTTTCCAAAAGTCAACAACTCTTTTTTCTGAATTTTATGCAGAAAGTCATAGTCAAAATAATACTCCGAAGCAGCTTCAATCTCAATATCAATCTGGTTTTCCTTTAATGCTTTCCGGACGGTTTCCAGGCTGGCTCGTATTTTTTCGGGCGAATTGACATAAAAATCGGCCTGATTATGTGGGGTAGTAATAATTTTTCGGTAGCCCAACGATTGCAGTCCGGCAATGATCTGCAAACTATCTTCCATCGTTCTCGCTCCATCATCCAGACCGGGTAAAAGGTGGGAATGAAGATCAACACCCAATACCGAATAATCGGATAAGATAGGAGTATTTTCTTTTTTTCTTTTCCAGAACATTACCGTTGTATATATTGCTGTTCGTAGTATTTGGCGTAATCCCCACTGAGCACATTAGCTAACCATTCGGAATTTTCGAGATACCATGTCACTGTTTTCTCCAAACCTTCGGCAAACATTACATCGTGTTTCCAGCCCAGATTATCCTGAAGCTTGGTAGCATCAATGGCGTAACGCAAGTCGTGCCCTGCCCGATCCTTTACATAGGTGATGAGGGAAGCACTTTCACCGGGTGTACGACCCAGTTTTTCGTCCATAATTTTGCACAGAAGCATAATCAGGTCGATGTTTTTCCATTCGTTACGACCGCCAATGTTGTAGGTCTCACCATCAATTCCTTTATGGAAAATAAGATCGATGGCTTTGGCATGATCTACCACATACAGCCAGTCGCGTATGTTTTCGCCTTTTCCATACACAGGCACCGGCTTCATATTTTTGATATTATTAATGGCCAGCGGTAGAAGTTTTTCGGGAAACTGATTGGGACCGTAGTTGTTAGAGCAATTGGAAATGACCACGGGCATGTGAAAAGTGTGATTATACGCTCTTACCAGATGGTCGCTTGATGCTTTTGATGCCGAATATGGGCTACGGGGATCGTACGATGTGGTTTCGGTAAAGAATCCTTCCTCGCCCAGCGATCCGTACACTTCGTCGGTTGAAATATGATAAAAGCGTTTCCCTGTCATGTTTTCGCCCCAGTATTTGCGGGCAGCATTGAGCAAAACAACGGTACCTACAATATTGGTCTGTATGAAAGACATGGGATTAGAAATCGACCGGTCGACATGCGACTCGGCTGCCAGATGAATAACGCCGTCAATCTGATGTTTTTCGAAAACGCTCAAAACAAAATCAGCATCACAGATATCCCCTTTTTCGAAAACATAGTTTGACTTCTTTTCAATATCCTTGAGGTTTTCTAAATTCCCTGCATAAGTAAGCAGATCGAGATTCACAATTTTATAATCGGGATACTTGTTTACCATCAGTCTAACGACATGTGATCCGATAAATCCGGCACCGCCGGTGATTAGAATGTTTTTCATAGGCTTTTATTTTGACTCACCCCCGGCCCCTCTCTATAAATAGAGAGGGGGGAAGGCAAATTTAATTCATTTAAAATTTTAATTCTTACTTCACTTATATTATTTAATTCTTCATTTTCCAGACGCATGACTCTGATACCCATATTTGTCATAATCCTGTCACGTTCTGCATCATATTCCTTTTGTGTTTGATGGATTTTACCATCCAGCTCAACAACGAGTTTCATTTCAGCACAGTAAAAATCAGCTACAAAGAAAAGATCATTATCACAGATAATCGGTTTTTGTCTTAAAAACTTAAACCCGCCAAGCCTTCTGCCACGAAGCTCACCCCATAGAATTTTCTCTTCAGGTGTTTGGTTTTTTCTAAGCTCTCTGGCCAAATCGGTTATCAGGTTCATTTTTTCTTTTTCTCCAAAATTCTGTTCTGCATTTCCCCCCTCTTTACGAAGTAGAGAGGGGCCGGGGGTGAGTCTATTCTATGATATTTCGTTTTTTCTTGCCTCTCTGGCTAAATCGGTTATTAAATTCATTTTCTTTTTCTCCAAAATTCTTGTTCTGCACTTCCCCCCTCTTTGCGAAGCAGAGAGGGGCCGGGGGTGAGTCTATTTTAAGATATTTCATTCATTCTAAGCTCTCTGACTAAATCGGTTATTAAATTCATTTTCTTTTTCTCCAAAATTCTTGTTCTGCATTTCCCCCCTCTTTACGAAGTAGAGAGGGGCCGGGGGTGAGTCTATTCTATGATATTTCGTTTTTCTTGCCTCTCTGACTAAATCGGTTATTAAGTTCAATTTTTCGTTTCTATTTTTCCAAATTCTTGTTCTGCACTTCCCCCCTCTTTGCGAAGCAGAGAGGGGCCGGGGGTGAGTCAATTCTTTTTATTTCGTTTTAAACATATTTTTAAATTTCCGCAGCTTGCCAATGGGGGTGAGTCAAATTCTCTTCTGCCACTCCCACGCCGTCCGCATACAATCATCCACGGTCTTCTCGGCTTTCCAGCCCAGAACTTCATTTGCCCGGGTTGTATCTGCCCACACTTTTTCCACATCACCGGCACGTCGGGGAACAAAAACATAATTGAGACTTTGACCCGAAACCTTCTCGAAACTCTGTATAATCTCGAGTACCGACAAACCCTTGCCAGTGCCCAGATTGAAGACCTCTACAGGGGTAAGGTTTTTTGAGAAAAGCATTCTTTCCAAAGCAACAACATGAGCTCTGGCAAGATCCGACACATGAATGTAATCCCTTATGGCTGTTCCATCTGACGTATTATAATCGT
>PHDH01000137.1 GCA_002840935.1 Bacteroidetes bacterium HGW-Bacteroidetes-21
CACCCAAATTTACAAATTCATTATTGATTATCAATGCTATATGTGGGTGTTGCAAAAAAGTGCGGAAAACAGGAAAAAGCCCTGACTTCTGTCAGGGCTTTTTTATTATATAAGTATGCCTTAGTATTTGGCAACTTTTTCAATTTTTGTACCTCTGGCAGTATTTACTTTTACAATGTATACACCTTTTTCCAGACCCGAAATATCAAGAACTTTAATTGTGCTGTTCGCACTTTCAACTCCAATGTTGTTGATTAACTGACCAACGGAGTTATATACTTCAATACTTCTGAAATCGTCACCTACAGATTTGTAATCTATAAAGAGATAATCGTTGGCAGGATTAGGATAAACATTGATGTAACTAACATTAGGATCAACATTAAGCGCATCAACGGAAGTGTTTATATTAATATCATCTACCATAAAGATAAATGCATCAGCAGAAACACAGTTGATACCTACGTAAACTTGTTGGTTATTATAAGTTGCTAATGAATATGTTTTCAAAGTCCATGCAGCATCTGGAGCAGTTTCGTATGCGCCTGCTGAAATAATACTAAAACTGGCAGGAGTATTATTAGTTGTTGATACACCAATTTTAAAACGTTCCAAACCATAGGTAGCAGTATTACTTTTTACCCATAATGTAAATGTAGAATTTGTGCCAAGTTGAACTTTGGGTGAAATCAGCCAGTCGTTATTTGCAGTTACAGTTCCCGGAATGCCAGCAAAGCAAGCGCCAAAGCGAACGCCTCCATGAGGAGCAGGGGATGTGGATGCGGGAGTAGTGGATGCTGGATTAAATGCAATAAATGCCATTGCTTCTCCAGTATGAGTGAAATCTATTGATCCACCAGAACCATCATCAATTCCGTAAGTTGTAAGAAGGTCAACATCATTGACTGTCCATGGGCTGAAAGCTAAGTCAAAGTCATTGTTGCATTCGAAATCAAGATGATATCCGTCAACTGAACAGCTGCTTACAGTGATATAATTAGTTTTGTTTAAAGTATTTGTTGTAGAGCCATCACCAACGGTAAGACTGGCATTGTACTGACCGGCTGTATTGTAAACAACAGTCGGGCTGGCAGCTGTAGAAGTAGATGGGGTTCCGCCGGGGAATGACCAAGAATAAGATGTAACATTTCCAGTCGATTGGCTGGTGTAAGTAACTGTACCACCAATATTAACAGAAGTGGGTGTTCCTGTAAATGCAGCGGTTAAAGTAGTTGTTGTTGCGGGACATGTCATGCCGCCAAGAGTTGTAGTTGTGTTGGCAGGATCAAGCCATGGTTGAAGTTTGGCCGCATCTGTTGTGCCGTTTGAAGCCCAATGATAAGAAAATTTACCATAATAATCAGGTTGTGTTGTTGCTGTACAATAAGAGCCACCGCCTGTTAATGTGCCAATAACTCTTCCGGTATTATCAAATAAAGGAGAGCCAGAAGAACCGCCTTCAGTTACACCAGTGCCGTTACCTGTATTAGTCCAGGTTACTCTCCAATGTGCAGAAGTTGCTCCGCCTGACCAAGTTGAGGAGGTTAGTGTGGTGTATTTAGAAATCTTTTTAATATCACCAGCGGGATGATGAATACTTACGCCAGGACCAGCTGGAGTGGTAGCTCTGTTCCAACCATTCATATAAAGATTCCAAGCAGCTGATATTGTTCCGGTCAATTCAAGTAAAATAAAGTCGGAACCACCAGAGATATTTCCAGATGATTTTAATGTACAACCTGTCATCATATTATATGAAGGTTGTGAAGTAGGGTTGGTGCAAGTTGCAGATTGATAGTTGAAATAAAAACGCCATTGGGTAAGGTTAGAAGCTGAAGCTCCATCATAACAATGGTATGCAGAAAGAAAATATTTCTTACAATCCTGTGCAGTGTTGTTAATTAATGTTCCAGTACACCAGCCAGCTGAAGTTCCCATGACAACATAAATGCGTGCTACACCTTGTTTCTGTGTTGTCCAACTATCACCTGCAGGGGAACAGACAATATTTACTTCGCATGATTCAGAATCGCCAAAGTCTTTGGTCTCTTTAGTAAACTGAACACCACGGTATAAATGCATGATATCTTTAATAGTAAAATGGGCATCACCTACAGTTTCGGATGTCTCAACATATTCAAAAACGATTTCGTCACCAACAATAATGTCTGAACCAAAAAAATCTCCATTATCAGACATGGTATATTTTCCGTAGCGGGTTTTTCCAGCAGGATCATACACATAAAATTCGCTTCCAACGGGAATATGAAAATCGAAAATCTCCGCTGTGAGACCAATAGCTCCAGGAGTTTTAACTCTTAGCATCCAAACTCTTTTGCCATCGGCTAAATCAAACCAAGTACCACTGTTTTCCATCGTTAAACCGGCAGGAATTGCACGACCAATTTCCCAAACCTGACCATCTTTAGGGAGCTTAAGACTCTCTGCTTTTATATAGTCTTCATTAAGACCTGGAAGTAATACAGCATCACAAGTTTCAAGTAAGTCTTTGTTCGCAAATCCAGGGCTTGGATTTAACGATTTTTTCTGACCATAACTAAAGGTCATTGAAAATAAGGCCAATAACGCCAAAATTGTAAATCTTTTCATAGAGTTTTTGTTTAAAAGTTATTCATTAGACTCAAATTCTTTTTTAGGAGTTGCGTAAAGTTAATTATTATTAAAAGAAAATCATAAAAAAGGGTTGATTTATTTCAATTAATTTCTCCTGTAACATTTATGAATAATGGCTATCTGACATGAGAAGAGCGCTTTTTATTTAGTTTAAAAAATTTGGATTTAACGGGTAATTTTGTTTAATTCGAATAATATTTTGTTCATGGTAAATCTTAAAAAGGCAAAAAAAAGACTCGTTTTTCTGGTCAATGAAATTGAAAAGCATAATCACAATTATTATGTTTTAAACAAACCTGTAATTACAGATTTTGAATATGATATTCTAATTCAGGAATTAGAACAGATTGAAAAGCTTTTTCCTGAGCTAAAAGGATCTGATTCTCCTACACAGAAAGTTGGAAGCGATTTAACGGCTGAGTTCGAAAAAATGACGCACAAATATCCCATGATGTCTTTGTCGAATACTTATTCATTGGAAGAACTGAATGCTTTTTTTTCTCGGGTGGAGCCTTTGCTGGAAGAAAAACCTCAATATGTTTGTGAATTGAAATATGATGGAGCTTCAATAAGTCTGGGATATAAAAATGGACGTTTGGATTATGCTCTTACACGTGGCGATGGAGTAGTAGGAGATAACGTTATTAATAATGTAAAGACTATTAAGGAAATTCCTCATTTCGTTGGGGATGATGTTCCTGCCAATTTTATCATTCGAGGTGAAATTATGCTTCAAAAGGATATTTTTAATTCGCTTAATAATTTGCGTGCTGAAAGAGGGGAAGCGTTATTTGCCAATCCCAGAAATGCGGCTGCTGGCACATTAAAAACGTTGGATGCTAAGGTCGTATCTGAGAGAGGCCTGACTTGCTTTTTATATTACCTTTTGAGCGATGAAGTAATTTGTGAAAATCATTTTGATAATCTAGTACTTGCCCGCGAATGGGGTTTTAATGTCCCCCCATATATTAAATTGTGTAATACACACGAAGAAGTTTATCAATTTATTGCGCAATGGGATAAAGAAAGAGAAAATCTTCCTTTCGAAACAGATGGGGTTGTTGTAAAGATTAATTCATTAAAACATCAGCGTCAGGCTGGATATACAGCTAAAAGTCCTCGTTGGGCTATTGCTTACAAGTTTTCTGCACAACAGGCTCGAACCAAACTACTCTCAATCGATTATCAGGTAGGTAGAACTGGCGCTATCACTCCAGTGGCAAATCTTGACCCTGTTTTGTTGGCAGGTACAACTGTCAAAAGAGCATCCTTACATAATGCCGATCAGATATTATTACATGACATCCGGGTTGGTGATATTGTGTTGGTTGAAAAAGGTGGCGAAATTATCCCAAAAATTGTCGGGGTTGATAAAAGTCAGCGAGTGGAAAATAGTCCTGCATATAAATTTATTAGTCAATGTCCCGAATGTGGAACGAATCTTATTCGTCCCGAAGGAGAAGCTGCTCATTATTGCCCTAACGAGGAAGCCTGCCCTCCTCAAATTGTCGGTAAATTAGTGCACTTTACATCGAGAAAAGCCATGGATATTGAAGGTATGGGAGATGAAACCGTCGAAACCTTATTTCAAAAAGGCATTATAAGAAATGTTGCTGATATTTATGATATTAGTTTTGATAAAATAATCAAGATCGATAGAATGGCCGAGAAATCAGCGAATAATCTTGTAGTTGCTATCGAGAAATCCAAACAAATTCCTTTTTCCAGAGTCTTGTTTGCATTGGGTATAAGATATGTGGGTGAAACAGTTGCGCGCAAATTAGTTGAAGCGTTTCATTCTATCGACAATTTAATAAAGGCAGATAAAGAACGTTTATTACAAGTTGGAGAGATAGGAGATAGAATTGCAGATTCGGTTATTGATTATTTCTCAAATCCCAAGCATATGTTAATAATTGAAAGATTAAAAGCAGCAGGATTAAAATTTGATACTGAAAGTAATGCAATTCAATTTAATTCTGATAAGCTGGCCGGAAAATCAATTGTGATTTCGGGCGTTTTTTCTGTTTCGAGAGATGAGATTAAGAACCTTATAGAAATAAACGGGGGTAAAAATCTAACTGCTGTTTCAGCCAAAACATCTTATTTATTGGCAGGAGCTAATCCTGGACCTGAAAAAGTCGCCAAAGCCGAAAAATCAGGTGTGACCATAATTGATGAGGTACAATTTCGGGCAATGCTGGAAAATTAGTACTTTTGCTTTCCATTTGAATTAATGCTGTGAAAAAAGCGATAGGAAAATTTTTATTAAAAGGGCAGCTCAAGAACCGGGTTAGACATAAGAGGTTTCATAATTTTCATTCGGCTAAAAAGGTTGGGATATTATTTAATGCCTCTGATAGTAAGATATATGCCGAATCGAAGATTTTGTTAAACTACTTTACGCAGAAAAAAATTAAAACCGAAGGGTTGGGTTTTGCAGACAAAGATCAAATGGATTCATTTTACAAAACTTATACTGGTTTTCAGTTTTTTTGTTCAAAGGATTTTAGTTTTCTCGGATTGCCTAAAAGTCAGGTTGTAAGAGATTTTTATGAGCAGGAATTTGATATCCTTATAGATTTATCCTTATCTGAGAATCCTTTGTTTTCTACCATTTGCTCGCTCTCAAGAGCTTCTTTTATTGTTGGGTCTGTGAAGTCCAGAATTAACGAATATGACTTACTGATAGATTGCAATGATGGTGATAATCCCGAAGCATTCTGTATTCAAATGAAGCATTACCTCGAGTCAATTAATACATAATCTATATGTCTGCAAAAAAGTTTAAAGGTACCGGTGTCGCTATTATCACACCTTTTAATGTCAAAGGTGAAATTGATTGGATATCATTGGAAAAAATAGTTAATTATTTGAATCGTTACGTTGATTATCTGGTAGTTCTTGGAACAACCGGTGAAAATCCTGTCTTGTCGGATGATGAAAAGTTACAGGTAATTCAACATGTTATAAGCTATAACGCTGGGAAAATCCCTGTTGTTGTTGGTGTTGGGGGGTATGATAGTCAGGATTTATCTGTAAAATTGAAAAAGATTTCAGCCATAGAAGGTATAGATGCCATTTTATCTGTCACGCCCTATTATAATAAGCCTTCGCAGATTGGTTTGTACGAACATTATAAGTTGGTGGCACAATCAAGTATTTTGCCAATAATTTTGTATAACGTTCCTGGTAGAACAGGATGTAATCTTTTACCCGAAACGATTTTGAAGCTGGCTAGTGATTTTTCAAATATTATTGGAGTGAAAGAAGCTTCAGGAAATCCAGAACAAATAATGAATCTTATTCATAAAAGAAAAGATGGATTTCTTGTCATTTCGGGTGACGATGCGTTGACACTCCCGTTAATAGCTGCTGGTGCTGATGGATTGATATCTGTAACGGCAAATGCTTTGCCCGAATTAGTAAGTAGAATGGTCAAGGCAGCTTTAAATGATACATTCTCCGAAGCAAGAGCTATACATTATAGTATTTTGGATTTTACTTCATATATGTTTAAAGAAGGAAGTCCTGCTGGAGTTAAGTCGGCTCTTTGTCATTTAAATTTATGCGAAAACGTATTACGACTGCCATTGGTTCCTGTTTCGATAGAGCTTAATCAATTGATTAAAAGTTCTATGGAAAAATTCACCTTGAATATTTAGAATAAAGTTAAATACTGTTAATAAAAAAAAGCCTAAAAAGCAACATCGGTGTTTATTTAGGTTGTACCTTTGTAGTCCTTTTTTTAAAATTTATGATGAAATACATTTTTATTTTATTGGTCTTTCTTCCTGTTGTTGCTTTTACCCAGCAAGTCAGGTTTAAAGTTACAGTGGCAGACAGTGTTTCTGGAAAACCTGTATCGAAAGCTACTGTTTACATTGATAATGTTTCCGGAAAAACAAGTGAAACCGGAGAATATGAAGTGGATGTAAACCCCGGAACTTATGAAGTCACTATCCTCTGTGATATGTATAGGGCTTTTCAAAAAAGTATTATAATTCCTGCCGAAGGATTAACTCTTTCGGTTGGAATTGAAAGAGCTAACTTCTTAGAGGAAACTGATTTGGGAGAGGTTACACTCGATGATAATGATTTTAGTACAAACTCTGAAGGTCAGAACGTTTCCGGTCTTTTACAATCGTCGGCTGACGCTTTTGTAAATACGGCAAACTTTGCATTCAGTTCAGCCGGCTTCAGAATGAGAGGATATGATTCGGAGTATCAGGAAGTTTACATGAATGGCATCCCTGTTAAGAACATTGAAACAGGGCGTGCTGTTTGGTCTGAATGGGGCGGATTAAATGATGCTTTAAGATTTAAAGAATCAACTTCAGGTATTACTCCCCTCAGTAATGCTCTGGGTGGAGTAGGGGGTTTAACTATGTTCAATACCAGAGCCTCATTTATTCGTAAACAGAATAAAGTGTCGTATGCCATTTCAAATAAAACCTATGATAACAGAGTCATGTATACATACTCGACTGGTTTAATGGAAAACAATTGGGCATTTGCTTTTAGCGGTTCAAAACGCTGGGCAACTGAAGGATTTGTTGAAGGAACATTTTATGATGCTTATTCATATTTTCTATCAGCTGAAAAAAAACTGAATGAAAACCATTATGTAGGTCTTACCATTTTAGCAACACCCTATAAACGTGGTATGCAAATGTCAGGTACGCAAGAAATGTATGACCTTACGGGGACCAATTATTATAACTCTAATTGGGGTTATCAAAATGGTAAGAAGAGAAATGCAAGAATAAAGTCAATGCATGAGCCTCGTTTTATGTTTACTCACAATTGGAAAATTGATGATAAATCAAGCTTACAGTCAACTTTCTCATATGTCATGGGTACTTATACAAGTACCTACTTAAATTGGTATAATGCACCTAATCCAAAACCAGACTACTATCGCTATTTGCCTAGTTATCAATCCGATCCTTATATCGCAGGCATTGTAGCTCAGAATTGGCAAACTAATCCTGCCGTAAGTCAAATTAACTGGGATCAGTTATATCAAGTGAATTATCTGGCTAATCTTGAAGGTAAGCAAGCTAACTACATCATTGAAAAAAGAATTGATTCTAAAAGCAGAAGTGATTTTGCTTCCGTTTATAAAAGACAAATTAATGATCATATAAATATTTCAGCAGGACTTGAAGCTACTCATTCTAATGTGAATCATTGTAAAGTTATTGATGATCTGTTGGGTGGAGAATATTGGGTTGATGTTGATCAGTTTGCTGAACAGGATTTTTTGGGCGATACAACCATTTTACAAAACGACCTGAACAATCCCGATGCTGTTAAAAAAGAAGGTGATGTATTTGGATATGATTATAATATTATTTTTAATAATTATAAGTTATGGACCATGGCCAATTTTTCCTATAATAAAATAGATGGATTTGTTGGAGTGCATGGCTTGTATAATTCATTTTATCGTGAAGGAAATATGAGAAATGGACGATATCCTAATTCTTCTTATGGAAAATCTGAAGTTGTTTCTTTTGTAGGATATGGTATTAAGGCTGGTGGCACATATAAGATTACTGGTCGTCACTATTTAATGGCTCAGGCTGCCTATTTAGTACAGCCTCCTTTTATTCAAAATTCATTTGCTTCACCTCGTGTTAGTAATAATCCTGTTAATAATTTAACTGTTGAGAAAATTATTTCTACAGACGTTTCATATATACATAAAGGCATTAATTGGAATGCTCGCGTAACGGCTTTCCAGACTTGGTTTAATGATCAGACCGATATTAAGAGTTTCTTTCATGATGGAGGTTATAATACCTACGTAAATATGATTTTAACTGATGTCGATAAAATTCATCAGGGATTAGAAATTGGTTTTGATGTAAAATTAAGTAAAACCTTTTCTTTGATTGGAGCTGCTGCATTAGGTAATTATTTGTATACATCCAGACCCCTTGCTACAATCAATGTTGAAAATGGTTCAGTAAATGATACAACAAAAACAATTTATCAAAAATATTTCTTTGTTTCTGGAACACCTCAGGTTGCTACTTCTTTTGGTGTGAAGTATGCGCATCCAAAATTTTGGTTTGTTGATCTGAAGGTAAATTATTTTCAAAAAGCTTATCTTGATTTTAACCCAGATAAAAGATCTGTAGAAGCTGTTGATGGCTATGGTGAAGGGGATCCCAGAATTCTTGAAATTATTAGTCAGGAAGAATTGCCCTCAGGTGTTTTTCTGGATGCCTCGATTGGAAAATCATGGAGAATTAACACTTCTAAAGCTCCTATGTATATCGGATTAAATGTCAATGTAAATAATGTTCTGAATAATACTTCATATATTTCTGGAGGATACGAACAATTACGTTTTGATTATACCGAAAATGTTGATCTTAGAAATTTAGATAAATTTCCTTCCAAGTATTTTTATTCTTATGGCAGGACTTATTTTATCATGGTCTCTTTACGTTTTTAAATTTTGTAAACAAATAAAATGAATAATATGAAAACCAAAAGTTTATTTTTTCCGGTACTGGTAATAATGCTGCTCAGTTCCTGTATTAAACAGGACTTTGATGTGCCACCCGTTGTAGTTCCTAGTGTTGATTTTGAATCAAACACTACCATTGCTGATCTAAAAGCAATGTATTCAGGATCTGGTGTTGATTCTTTAGATTCTAATTTAATTATACAGGGTATTGTAACCGCAAACGACGAAACAGGTAATATTTATAAATCCATATTCATTCAGGATGCTACTGGTGGTATTGAGATTAGTATTGATAAATATGATATGTATGCAACCCTTAAAGTTGGACAGAAATTATATGTGAAATGTGCTGGTCTTTATCTTGGAACTTATGGTGATGTTGTTAAATTAGGATATCTGTATAATGGAGCCCTTGGAAGAATTCCTGATGCATTGTATGATGCCCATTTTTTCAGAGATAGTCTGCCTGGAACACAACCTTCACCAATTTCGAGACAGATTACAACAATTAATACTTCTGAAATAGGTATGTTAGTAAAACTAGAAGGAGTTCATATTTTAGAAGCAGGCTTGCCTTATGCAGATGCTTCAGGAACTACAAACAGAACGATTGAAGATGCCAATGGCAATACAATTATTCTAAGAAATAGTAATTATGCCACATTTGCTGCAACTCCAATGCCCTCTGGTGAAGGAAGTATTACAGGTATATTAAGTGCTTACGCAGGTGATTATCAGTTTTATATTCGTAGCGAAAGTGATATTAATTTTGCTCCCGATAATTCTTTTAAACATATTAACGAAGCTTTTGCGACTTCATTGAATACTTTTACTGGTGTTAGTGTAAGTGGAAACGAATCTTGGTATTGGTCTTCTTTCAGTCCTAAAACTTTTGCAAAGATCTCTGGTTTTGTTGGCTCAGTTGGATATGTTAATGAAGATTGGCTGATTAGTTCTGAGTTTAATTTGGATATTACAACCGGGGAAATTCTCAAATTCGAATCTGCTATGAAATTTGGTTTGGTAGGAGATGGCTCACTAAAAGTTATGTTTACTAATGCCTATACAGGTGACCCTGCGACTACAACATGGCAGGAAATAATCGGAGCTACATTATCTACTGGTAATTATACTTTTACTCAGTCTGGTGATCTTGATGTTTCTGCATTAACTGGTACCGCTTGTCGTATTGCTTTTAAATACACTTGTGGAACAACAGATGTTCCAACATGGGAAATTACAAATGTAGTTCTTAAAGGAACATTATTATAACGTGAGTTCGACCTAAGCAATTTTCTTAAGTCCCCATTCTTCAACGCATCCAAGATTTATTGAAGGTTTTTTTG
>PHDH01000138.1 GCA_002840935.1 Bacteroidetes bacterium HGW-Bacteroidetes-21
CAGTTGAAGGATTAGCTGGAGACAGGATTTTCTCAATCGCCGGAGATGATAAAAATAATGTCTGGGTAGGTACTGATAACGGTGTTTCACAGTTTATTGGGAATAAAATCATTAATTACACCACCAAGGAGGGGCTTAATGATAATCAGGTTTTTAAAATCGTGGTTGATAAAGATATGGTTCTTGTCGGTACTGCTAAGGGTGTGAGCATGCTTAAAGAGGGTAAATTTGTGCCATTTTCTAAAGATAGTTTATTTTCGGTATCAACGGTATATTCAATTTATAAAGACAAGAAAAGTAGAATATGGTTTGGAACCAAGAAAAACGGACTATACTTATCCGAAGGAAATAATTTTAAACGTTTTACATTAGAAGACAGTTTGTTGAATATGACCATCCGTGTCATTAGTGAGGATAGTGAAGGTAGGATTTGGATTGGTACAGATCAAGGTTTCAATTTTTTTGAAGCAAATAAATTAATACCATCTGAAGTAAAAAGGAATACTTATATGGCTTTTTATCCTGATGTGAATGGAACCATGTGGTTGGCAACCTATTCCGAATGGCTTTCCAATTACACAAAGAAAAATGGAAAAGATACTATGTTGAGTTCCTATATGCTACATGGAACAAAAATCAGAGCCTTACTTATAGATAAAGAACAAAGCATATGGCTAGGAACAGAAACTGGACTCATACAAATTCCTTTTCGTCATATTAAAAACTATAATGCAAAAGATGGTCTTCATCAAAATAATGTGTTTGGAATTTGCGCTGGTGTTCGACCTTCTGAATATTGGATAGGTGCAGATGCGAAAGGAGTTTCCTGCTTTTTTGAAAATAAAACAATAAAAGATGCTTTTGTAAATTATACATATACAGAAGAAGAATCAGAAATTAATGAGAAAAAAAGACTAATAGGAAGTAGTATCTCATCAATATTAAGGGACAGAAATAGAAGAATTTGGCTTGCTACATATCAGGGTATAACTGTCTTTAATGCTACAGATAGTTCTTTTAATCATTATTGTATTAAAAATGATAAAAAAATTCCTAATACAACCGAAGTTGCAAATATGAAAAGTAATGCTTTTTATTGTTTGTTTGAAGATTATCGGGGCTTAATTTGGGCTGGATCCAATAAAGGGATTATGATTTTTTCTGATACAAGTATAACTTGTTTGAATGATAATATTCCTGAATTGAATGAAACTTATGTTTTTAATATTTTTCAGGATAAAATGGGCGTCTATTGGTTTGCTACACAATCGGGAGTCATGTCTTGGAATGAGAAAAAACTATCAAAATTCAATAAAGAAAATGGTTTTACTGATGGTAGAGTTAATACCATAGAACAGGATAAATATGGCGCCCTTTGGTTTGCTACTAAAGAAGGCGTTTTTGCTTTTAATGGTTACGAATTTAAACGTATAGATAAATCTACAGGTTTATTATCTAATAATATCTATTCTTTGAAATACGATGGAAACCAGTATATTTATATTGGTAGTGATAAGGGAATGGATAAAATGGATGTGTCTATTTATAAACAATTGGGGGAGATACAGGTTAAACATTACTCCTTACTTGATGGCTTTTTGGGTGTTGAATGCAATATGAACTCCATGTTCATCGACAGTATAGGTCGTGTATTTGTGGGAACTGTGGAAGGATTTAATATATACGACCCTACTAAAGAACGTCGCAATACTGTAGTCCCTAAAACCAGAATCAATAAACTATTGTTAAATTTTAATGAATTTAATTTTTCTCCTTATTGTGATAAAATTGATAGTGTTACTGGCTTGCCTGTAAATCTGAAGCTGCCTTATAATATGAATCACCTTTCATTCATATTCGCTTCTAACAGTTTGCTCATTCCCGAAAAAGTAATGTACCGATATAAAATGGTCGGTATTGATACCGTTTGGTCGCCTTCTTTTTCGAAAAACGATGCTGATTATCCTACTTTGCAGCCTGGTAAATATACTTTTCAGGTTATTTCTTGCAATAATGATGGTTTGTGGAGTGATAATCCGGCCTCTTTTTCGTTTGAAATATCTCCACCTTTTTATATGACATGGTGGTTTATAACTACTGTTTCTGTTTTTCTTGTTTCTCTTATTTTTTTCGCCATTAAATTTAGAGAAGCCAACTTGAAAAAAGAGAAAAGGGTACTCGAGCAAAAAGTTCAGGAAAGAACAGTAGAAATTGCTAAACAAAAGGAAATCGTTGAACATAAAAATAAAGATATTACCGATAGTATTAATTATGCCAAAAATATTCAGGAAGCGCTTTTACCTGCAAAAAAAGAAATTGCTCAGATTTTCCCAGATAGCTATGTGATTTTTAAACCCCGAGATATTGTAAGTGGCGACTTCTATTGGATAGCGCACAAAGAAAACTGCACTTATTTTGCTGTAGCCGATTGTACTGGTCACGGTGTGCCAGGAGCTTTTATGAGTCTTTTGGGAATTGCTTTCCTCGATGAGATTATTGCCAGTAATCCGTCCATTCCTACATCTGTTCTATTAAATATGCTTCGCGATAACGTGATTGATTCTTTCAAATCAACCGGTGGAAAAGATGGTATGGATATTTCTATGATCAGAATTGACTGGCAGGCACGTAAAATCCAATACTCTGGGGCAAATAATCCACTTTACTTTGTAAGAAACAACGTACTTAAAGAGTATAAGGCACAGAAAATGCCTATTGGATATTATCCTGAACCTGTTCCTTTTGAGTACACCGAAATTGACCTCTCAGCAGGCGATACTATTTATCTGTTTTCTGATGGGTATGCCGATCAATTTGGCGGTCCTTTGGGTAAAAAATTTAAATATAAAGCTTTAAAAGATTTACTGACAAGTGTTGGCTGGCAGCCTATGGTTCAGCAATGTATTAGTGTCGAAAAATCATGGACAGACTGGAAGGGAGAACACGAACAGGTAGATGATATAATATTGATTGCCATTCGTTTTAGCGAACAGACCTTTGAAGGAAAACAACTCGGATAGTTTATTCAATTATTAATGAATAAATTCAACGGGAAAAATCTAACAGATTGAGATTTCTTTGTATTTTTACTAAAAAAAGAAATGTGTAAAACTGCTTTCTTATTCATATTATTCTGTGTTTTTTTCTTAGGATTATCAGCTCAAAACCTTTCGGTACATCAGTTGCAAAACGAGTATTATTCGAGCTTTGGAGAAAAGAATGCCTCTTATTGGGACTCCCTTACCAATCATAAAAAGACAGATTTTAATCAGGATAAATCATGTAATCTAAATAAAGTTGTATTTGGATGGAATCCTTACTGGGCAGGAACAGCCTATGAAAATTATCAATGGGACCTGCTTTCAGATCTTTGTCATTTTAGTTATGAGGTCGTTGCTTCCACAGGAGCTGCTACCTCTACTCATAGTTTTCTGACTGATCCTGCTGTTACTACAGCTTTAGCAAATGGTACCAAAGTGCATTTGTGTGTGACGTTATTTAGTAGTCATGCTACTTTTTTTGCGAGTAGTACAGCTAAACAGACACTTATTTCTAATCTAATTTCTCTGATTCAACAAAGAGGTGCTCATGGTGTGAATATCGATTTTGAAGGGGTACCTTCAGCTCAAAGTGCCAATCTAACAGCCTTTTTAATCGACTTGTGTAATCAAATGCATGTGGCAGTTCCGGGTTCCATCGTTAGCGTATGTCTACCGGCAGTCGATTGGGGACCTTCGTGGGACGTGGCTACTTTGAATAATTATATTGACCTTTTCTTAATCATGGGATACGACTATTATTGGTCAACGAGTGCTAATGCCGGCCCAACATCACCAACATATTCTTTTACTTCAGGCTATACCAGAAATATTTCGAGATCAATGACTTATTATCTCAATGCAGGAGTATCGAACAATAAATTAGCTTTAGGCCTGCCTTATTATGGCTTTGATTATCCTACATCTTCTTCTACGCTTAATGCAACTACTACTGCAGCTGGAAGTTCGAGAACTTATAAAACGATCAGGGATAATACATCGGGTTACTATTCTCAAGCATCCAAGCAATGGAGTGCAACTTCCTGGGTTCCTTACTGGATTTACAATAATGGTACTACCTGGCGGCAATGTTATGTAGATGATGAAAATAGCTTCAGAAAGAAACTCGATATGGTTCAGCAACAAGGAATAGCTGGAATAGGAATCTGGGCAATGGGATATGATGACGGTTATTCTGAATTGTGGGATGCTATAAACGACAAATTAACTGATTGTTATGCTTTTGCTTGTGGCGACTCCCTATTCGATATGGGAGGTCCTGCCTGGTCGTATTTCGATAACGAAAGATATACCTATACTATTGCACCACAAGGAATATCCACCGTGGGACTTGATTTTTCTTCGTTTAATCTGGAAGCAAATTACGACAGCCTTTGGTTGTATGATGGTGCCGATATAACTTCTCCATTAATTGGTGCTTATACGGGTACCAATAGCCCGGGATCTGTTTTTGCTACAGGAGATAAAATGACCTTGCGTTTTAAAAGTGATGGTTTAACTTCAACTACAGGGTTTAAAGCCAATATTCTATGTCAAACGGATAATGTGCCGCCAACCTCTTTGATAACTACCAACAACTGGGAAACCCAAGATTTTACAGCTGGTTTTACGGATGAGGATAATTCGGGTGTCGCGGGTCGGTATTTTCAGATACTGGATTATGATGGAAATGAATGGCGTGCCAATGGAACTCATGGATTCTTCAATGATAACTTTCAATTGGCATTACATTCTGATTGGACTTCTGTAACAGGCACATGGAGTATTTCTTCAGGACATTTATTACAGACAGATGAAACAAATACCAATACAAATATTTATGCAGGTGTTAATCAGGATGCACAGTACGATTATATTTATCATTGGCAAATGAACACGGGTGGGGCAGGAACGAATCTCCGCGCAGGCTTTCATTTTTTCTGCGACAGACCCGATTCCACTAACCGCTATAATTCTTATTTTATCTGGTTTCGCTATGCTGCAACGCCCTATATCGAAATTTACAAAGTCGTAAATAATACTTTTTCACAGGTCAAAGCATCTACCTTTCCACTGGTTGCGAATCAATGGTACGACATTAAAACAAGCTATTCACCGGCAACTGGACTTATTGAAATTTATGTAGATGATCAGTTTATCACGTCCTGGATCGACCCTAGTCCCTTTCAAAACGGTGTTGCCATTTCACTTCGAACTGGAAATTCGTCTACTTCTTTTGATGATGTTAAAGTATACCGTTCAAGAACAGCCACAGAAAATGTTAGTATAGGTGGTTCTTCGGCTATGGTAAGGTACCAGAACCCATCGCCTGTTATTCCTTCCTGTAGAATAAAATCTTTGGTGTATGATATTTATCGGAATTCAGTGATTACAGGTTCTGATGTAAATGTCGATTGGACACCACCTTCGGATATGATAGTGTTGGATGGTGTTGGTGCTGATATTGATACATCTTATTCGTTGACAGAATTAGATGGAAACTGGACGGCTTCTGTGGATGTGAATTCAGGCTTATTACAATATTATTATTCTATTGGAACAACTCCCGGAGACGATGATGTTATAGCATGGACCACTTCCGCAGGTGTTTCATCTCATCAAACGGGGCTTACATTGACCGATGGCCAAATATATTACTTTAGTGTACGAGCAGAAAATGGTGCTGGACTTTTTAGTGCTGATTCTTCTTCCGATGGACAAATTGCATGGTACCCCGTCAGTGCTGAAGAATTACATGCAGAGGGAAAGATGACTGTTTTTCCAAATCCTGCCAGTCAACAAGTGACATTGTTTTCAGGCTGTGAAATGCAAAAAATAACCTTTTTGGATATCAATGGGAAAATAGTGAAACAGCTGCAGGGTAAAAACCAGCGAATAATGACGATTAATATTGAAGATCTTTCTGATGGTCAGTATTTGATCTTTATCAACGAATCAAAGGAGTTTTACAGAATCATAAAACAAAAAAAACAATAGTATGGAAAAATTAAAACTTGATTTAAGCAATCTTAAAGCATCTTTTCCGGATGATTTTACACAAGAGCAAATTGCAAAAGCTCAGACTGCATTTCTAAAAAAATTATCTGAACTTGCCCACAAGTTCTACCAAGGAAAAATTATGACAATTCCTAAAGCTCCGGTGATGGGTTTCAACTGGTTCAATGTATGGTATACTCCCGGAGTATCAAAAGTGTCTACCGACATTCGTGATAATTATGATATGTCATTTGAAATGTCAAACAGGGCAAATCTCGTGGCTGTTGTAAGTGATAGTACCCGTGTATTGGGTGATGGCGATGTAACACCTCCGGGCGGCTTAGGAGTTATGGAAGGAAAAGCTTTTCTGATGAAATATTTGGGAGGCTTTGATGCTGTCGCATTGTGTGTTGATAGTAAAAATAAAGAGGGTAAAAATGATCCCGATAAAATTATAGAATTTGTAAAGATGCTCCAGCATAGTTTTGGTGCTGTTAATCTTGAAGATATTTCGCAACCCAATTGTTTTAAAGTGCTGGATGTATTGCGTGAAGAATGTGATATCCCCGTTTGGCATGATGATGCACAGGGAACAGCTTGCGTAACATTGGCCGGAGTTATTAATGCGCTTCGCCTGACAGATCGTAAAATATCCGATACTAAATTTGTTTTATTTGGAGCTGGAGCGTCCAACACAACCATTGCCCGCTTACTACTGACTGATGGTGCAGATCCTGCTAAAATGATGATATTTGATTCCAAAGGCGGGTTACATAAAAATCGTGAAGATATTAAAGCAGATACTCGTTTTTATCGCAAATGGGAATTGTGTGAAAAAACAAATCCCGAATGTGTAAACAATATTGAAGATGCGATGAAGGGTGCTGATGTACTGATTGCTCTGTCAACTCCGGGTCCTGATGTTGTGAAACAGGCTTGGATTCGTACTATGAACCCAAAATCTATTGTATTTGCTTGTTCAAATCCCGTTCCTGAAATTTATCCATATGCAGCTAAAGAAGCTGGAGCTTATATTGTAGCTACAGGTCGCGGTGATTTTCCCAATCAGGTCAATAATTCTATAGGATTTCCCGGTATCTTAAAAGGTGCTTTGATGGTTCGTTCCAGGAAAATTACCGATAATATGGCTATTGCAGCTGCCCATTCGTTGGCCAATTTTGCCGAAAAAAGAGGAATAAACCCTGATAATATTGTTCCTACTATGGACGAGGCAGATGTATTCCCTGTAGAGTCAGCCGATGTTGCTATGCAAGCTATTAAAGATGGTGTTGCACGCATTGAAATGAGCTGGAACGAAGCCCTTGAATTTGCCCGCAAAGATATTAAAGATTCGAGAGATATGTTTCACCATGTTGTTAAAGGTGGATTTATTAAAGATCCTCCCCAGTCTATGCTTGATGATGCAATGAATTATGCCGTTGACCAGGTTAAAAAGTAAATTTTGTGAAGTACCTCTTCGTCTGGTCGATATTGACGAAAGAGGCTGTCATATACTGGTGAAAATAAGTCTTAATAAGTCCCGGGGTCATTACTTTGTTCTTGACACCGGGGCTTCTATGACTGTGCTTGATAAAAATTTAGGTGCATTATATCAACTTTCTGAAATAAACCCTGAGCTGAAGTCCTATGCTCTTGGAGAACAGGAAATTCAGACTTCTTGGGCTATTGTGCACGAATTTAGGATAGGGAAGGTGAAAGAAATTGATTTTAGATTAGTGCTGGTCGATTTATCCTCAATTACTGAGATATACAAACAATATGGTCGAATTCGTATCGCAGGTTTACTGGGTGGTGATTTTTTGAAAGAGCATAAGGCAGTGATCAATTATAAAAAAAGTAGTCTGAAATTGTATTTGTGAAATGTAAGAATTTTTATTCTTCGTTTTTTTCTGAAAGTTTATCAGAATTCTCAATTTTTCCGTGATATAAATCCACTGCAACAATAAAAGCAGTGAATCCCCAGAAAAGAATGGATAATTTATCGGTATCAAGAAAGTTATTAAGGATACCATGAATGTAATAAGTAATAAGACCGATTAAAGTCCCAAGAAGTAATACTTTTATGTTAAAATCAAGTTTCTTGTGATACAGGTGAACAGCATAATATAATGTAGCAATAATAATCAATATCATGGATATTGCACCTAATATACCGGATTCGGCCAGTGGTCCTAGATATTCACTGTGAGCATTCCCTTTGTCTCCGGCATTTGTGCTGATAATAGTCTTTTCATAGGACATCTGGAATGGGGCATACTGAAACATATAAGTGCCAGGTCCCCAGCCGAAAATGGGTTTTTCTTTAAACATCCTGATGGCACAATTCCAACGGTTCAATCGTTCCATATTAGAGGCATCGGTTGAAATATTGCTTATTGATTGAATCTGCTGGGCAAAATCAGAAGAAGAATCCTGCCTGTTTCTTTCTAGTGACATTACAATATCTGTCCAGAATAAAGCTGTAAGAGAAAAAATGACAACGATAAAAAGGAGAATAAATTTAAATTTGATTCGAAAGACCATGATGATCATGAATCCCAAACCAATTAACATACTGATCCAGGTTGCACGAGTATAACTGAAAATAATGGCAATACTAACTATTACAAGAAAGCTGAGGGTAATAATTTTTTGCCATATAGCAACTTTCTTTAAAAACATAAAGGCCGTGAGTATACAGAATATCATGCCAAGTGCAGCACCATATGCTGTATGGTCATTATATAGAGGAGACGAAACAAAGTTGGCTGCTTCCTGATCGAAAAAGCCGTAATGAGAATGTCTTAAAAGCGTATACCCAATGACGATGAGTAATGAAATGCTATAGAGCCAGATAATGCGTTTAAACTTATTAGTATCCTTAAATAGGTAAACAAATAGAAAATAAAAACTAGCTAAAAACCATAGTCTGGATAATAGAAATTTGAAAGAAACCACAGGCATTGTACTTGTGATTGAAGTTATTAATATCCATAAAAGCTGAAGGTATATTAATAATGAAACAGGATGAACGAGTATTTTCTTGTCAAAATTTCCTTCGTATAAAACTTTAATAATAAAGATGAGTAAAATACCTAAAAGTAAAGGTTCTGTGGGTAACGACATATTAATGTCGAGTTGTGGCATGAACTCGGATAATGGTAAAGATAACGGAACAAAGAAGGCAATGAGATATATTAATTTATCAAATGCAAAAATGGCAACAAGAATAATGAGCAATGCGACAGGAATAAGTAAAGGAATATAATTATCTTTATATATAAAGTATATACTAATCAGCAAATAGCTTACTGAAATAAAGTAAAACCAAAAGATTTTTTTTGAAAAAAGTGCTGTCAATTTTTTTCTTTTTTACAACTACTTTCTATGATCGCAATGGCAATGAGAGAGAGAATTAATGTCACCAAAACAGTCAGAGTTACAATGACCCAACGAATGGGGTAGGCTTTTTTATCAGGGACTATAGGGTTTGAAATAATCTGGGTGTAAGAAATATTCTTATTGTACTCACTTACAGACTTTTCATATGTGTTTTTATAAAACAGATACTCTTTTCTGGAATTGGTTAGCAAAGAGTCAGTCGACTTATAATCAATTCCCTTTTCTTTTAGGTTTTCAAGTAATTTTTTGTCTTCTGAGTTATTGGAATTAGCAATACCAACAATCTGAGCTCTGACATCCATAATGCCTAATTCCATGTTCCAGGTTTTCAGTAAATTAGATAAACTGTCAATTTCAGCTTTTTTACGCGTCATATCACCTTTAGAAATGATAGACATTTCTAATTGTTTGTTTCGGAGGAGGAAAGTAACTTTCTGATTATAAAATGCAATGATAGAATCGACCATGGCTTTGGCTATTTCGGCATTCTGATCCATAACCGAAATCATAACTGCTTCGTATTCTGTTTTATTAATGGATACTCTGTCATCATATTTATTCATGAAGAATGCCATATAACCCGGAGTATTTTTCTTTAAATCGTAATGTTTGTCAAGTTCAAAAACGTCCAGCATTTTTAATTTAATGTCTGTAGAACGCATTATTTGCAACATTTGTTCAGTTTCAGATTCTTCAGAATAAGCAGAAATATTTACAGGGTAAACGATGGCATCTGATTTATAAAGAGGTGTAATTACCATTGATGATGACACAAAAATACCAGCAATGAGCGAAATGATAAAAATAACAGCCAAATGAATTCTCCACTTGGTGATTACTTTTATTAGCAGTTTATTCCGGAAAAATTGTTCCATGATATCATAATTTATGGTATAACTAATTGATTTGAACTGGGGGATTCTGAATTTCCATGGACTTGTGGGTTTTGGGGAAATCTTTTTTTTTTTAATATTTCTAGCATCACCAGTGTCAACAATGCAAAGAAA
>PHDH01000139.1 GCA_002840935.1 Bacteroidetes bacterium HGW-Bacteroidetes-21
AAACCGTCTTCACTTTCGGCTTTGCCCAGGATGCTTCTTCCGTTATGCTTATGGGAGCGAAAAATCATAATATACTTTCCGTTGCATTTAACGACTCCGGCGTTATGCACCGTTGCCACTGGATAAGGAATATCTTTGGGGGTAAGAATGGGATTGCTGGAATATCTTTGTACTAGCATATTGAACAGATTGATATTTGTTTATAGATTAAGTGTTGAGTGGTAAATCTTTTTGTTCAAACTCTTCAAATGCCTGCAGAACAATTAAATGGGAGATGAGATACGCCAGTGAACTTTCGGCTCCCTGATTACGATTTACCCCATATCTCTCGAAGCCATCACAGCAACCTTTGGTTTCGAAATCGAACAAATTCATTCTCAGATCGTTTTCGCCCATGAACCACATGAAACTTGAAAATAATTTGGTAAGGTATTCCTTATCTTTGGTTACATGAAAAGCCTGGTGAAACATCAAAACCATGGCAAGGGCATCTAATGGTTGTTGTGCGAAAATGGAACGCTTTCCTCCTTTTTCATACCAGTTTTCGTTACCAATGATAGACAAATAGCCATCTTTAAGCGTGACTTCTGACAGAAAGTTCATCGATTCCAGAGCGATTTGGGTTATCTTTTCGTCGTTAAGTCTTTTTGCGGAATGCAAAAGAGCCAGGGGTAAAATACCATTATCATACGACATTATCGGCTCAAACCATCTCCATTCGGGCGAACTGTTTTCTTCGTATTGCTTAATTAGTTTGCCAGCAAGATTTCTTAGTCTTTCTGTCATCGATTCATCCGAAGGGTTGCTTTTAAGGTAATAGCTTATACCAAGTATAGTATTGGCAATTCCACGAATAGACTGTAGCTTTTCGAAATTCGGTGAGGCATCGAAAAACAGCTGTTTCCCGGTTTGATAATAGGCGTCGTTGGGGGCGTTGCCCAATAGGTAGCCGAGCGCCCAGATGGTTCTTCCAAAAGAATCTTCAGACCCAACTTCGTCGAGAAAGTTTCTGTTAAAACTCAAAAAATTTCTGAAGGTCCCGTCTTTATTCTGCATATAATGAATATAGCTCAGATAAATGGGCGCTAAATTCAATGCAAGCATATCCTTTTTCTGCCGGTAGGCCATGAGCACCATCAGTAAAGCCCTTGAATTATCATCCAGACAGTAACCTTCTTTTAGGTTGGGGATCCCGAATTTTGCATGTTGAATGATACCGGTATCATCCGTCATTCGTTTAATATGAGCGAGAGAAAATGGCGGTAGGATAAGGGGATCAAGAGTCGTCTCTTTTTCAACTACAACTTTCGGTTTCATCGTTAAGAGCTCTTTAACCAGTTCAACATATTTGCCCCCTGATTTTGGCCAGGTAATGGTTTTGCCATAATCCAACGCTTTTTTTCTCAGGCTTTTAAGTGTCTCCGGATTATCCAGTAAGTCCATGAAGATATTTGAAAGCTCTTCGGAATCATTGAAGTTAAAAAGGCGTCCTCTTCCATCGGCCAATAATTCGGAGGCATGCCAGTAGGGCGTTGAAATAACGGCGGAGCCTACGCCAATGGCATAAGAAAGGGTTCCGCTGGTGATTTGCGCTTCGTTCAGATAGGGGGTAATGTAAATGTCGGAGGCTGATAAATATTTAAAGAGTTCCTTCTGATTCACAAACTCATTCATAAAAAAAACATGATCGTCTAAATTCAGGCTTTTTATCAGTCGTTGTAGATAATTACGGTATTCTTCGCCGGAATGTCGAAGGACATTCGGATGGGTTTTACCCAGGACCATATATAAAACCTCAGGATATTTTTCAATCACTTTGGGTAGGGCTTTAATAACGGTTTCAATTCCCTTATTGCGACTGATAATGCCGAAGGTGAGTAATAATTTTCTGTTTTCGAGTTTAAATTCCTTTTTCGATTGCTCCTGACTAAACTGAAGATCAGGTACTCCATGTTCAATGAAAACAATTTTATCCTTATCCACATGATAAATGCTGGTAAGAAATTCTATGGCTTTATGGCTCATTACAACAACCTTGTGTGCCATTTTGCAGATTTCCTGCAATACTGCTTTTTCGTTGTATGAAGGCGTTTTTACTATGGTGTGAAGGGTTACTATCAGCGGTATTTCGAGCCTGTGAAGCAAGGGCAGGATGTAGATGCCATTTTGCCCGCCATAAATTCCAAATTCATGTTCGAGTATGCAGACATCGGCCCCACTGAGATTGATGAATTTCACTGCCGCCAGATAATCGCGCTGATGTTCCTGCCGGATGGTTAATTTTACTTCTTCGGGATAACTGAAGGTTTGTTCGTGATCGTTCATGGCGACAATAAAGCCTTCTACAGGATCGCTTGTTTCGAGGCCAGCCTCTGGGCTATCCTGATTGGTTATCATGGATTTATAAAGGTTCATGGTAAAAGTGCCAATGCCACATTCACGTGGGGGATAAGTCCCAATATATGCAAGTTTCATAATTATGTTTTTTATATTTTTAATAGAAAAATGAGAATCAATATTCAACGATAATTTATCGCAGAAATATTTTACATTTTCACGAATCCGTTATTTCTAAAAGTAGTGAAAATAATTGATAATTAATTATTTATGTTGACAATAAATAGGTATGCTATAATATGGCTTAAGCCTTGGCTTTTTGCAAGAACAGAAGCAATACCGCCTGTCACTAGGAATAGGGCGCTATGGAGAGGCTGTATTTATTATTAAAATATTGTGTATAAGAACCGAAATTAAGTATATTTAACTCGGGAAGGAGTAATGACTAATTTTGAAACTCTACTTTTAAGTGGACCTAAAAAAGGGAAAGCCTACACAATTCTAAGTGAATAGCAATAAAATAGTTCTACTCTATTTTTACTCATAACTCAATGCTTCGGTTACCGGCTTTTTAATAACCCTGTTTGCTGGAATTATGGAAGAAACAACACCTATAACAACGCCCATAACAAGCCACGTAAATATACCAACAGGCGAAAATACAACTGTCATTGACGATTCAAAGAAAATAGTAAAAAACTGATTCCCAAGAAACAGACTTAAGGGGAATGCAAGGATAATAGCAAGTATCCAACTTAATGTACTCATAGTAATTGCTTCTGTAATAACCATAGAACGAATATCCTTTTTTAATATGCCTATGGCGCGCAAAATTCCAAGTTCGCGAATACGTTCGCTAACATTAATATTTATGCTGGTAGCCATTCCCATTCCTCCTACAACAACTACAAGCATAGTCATACTTAGCAACATTGCCATTATAATTAGTAAATGTTCAACAACGGCAGTTTTATATGCTGTTTTTGTTACAGAATTAACAACATTAATACTATTTGTCCTTAACGAATTTTCGATACCAACATTTATTGCAGCAATTTCTTTTTGGTCTTCTGTCAGCGCATCAACTATTAAAAGGTTTCCTGCTTTTGAATTTATATCGTTGTGTTTTTCATAATCACTTTTTTCCATAAACAAGCCAGCAGGCGAAAACATTTCTTTACAAACGCCAACTATTGTGTATACTTCTGCTCTGCCTTTTATAGATACTTTAACTTTATCACCTAACTTTAAAGATGAGTTTTCTTTTAATAATATCTGATTTACAACTAATTCTTTTTTATTCTTTATTACCCATCGCCCTTCTGTTATTACGGGACTAATCAATTTGCTCGATTCGTCAATTGCATTAATAGTAAAAGCATTGCTTGTTAAACCGTTTAACAATACAAAATTACCTTCGCTTCTGAATCCTAATTCGTATTTAATAGTAAATGATTGCAATGCGCTATCAATTTCCGGTTGACTGTAAGGTTGCGAAAATGCAAATAAAATATCCTGAGGCTGCTTATCAAAAACACTATCGATAGTATTGTTTGTGGACAATCGGATATTAAAAGCAGTTATAAATATTGCTCCTCCTATTGAAAGACTAATAACTGTTAGTGCTAAACGAGTTTTTCTGCGAAAAGCATTTTTTAAGGCTAGTAAAAAGCTTCCTGAAAACAACTTGCCTATTGCAGAAAAAAAGTGACTTTGTCCCTGTACATTCTCGACACCAGTATCGTTTAATGTTTTTTGTACAGATACCCTGCTTGATTTATAAATAGGAAAAACCGACATAAATATTGGTAAGCAAATACCAGTTAAAACTATAATTAAAAGAACCATTGGTTCTGTTTCAACATTAAAAAGCTCGAAATTTAACATTGAAGCATTAAACGTGGCGAAAGCTTTTCCAGCCATAATTCCCAATGGTGTTCCTATAATTATTGAGATTACAGCCATTATAAAAATTGTTGATATATATATTCTTGCAATCTGAAGGCTCGAAGCACCGGTAGATTTCATAATGGCAATTTGCTTAATTTCCTTAGCCATAATTGCTGAAATCATATTGATTATAAGAAAACAACTTAAAATAAGTGTAAGTATTCCAAAATTTAATATCAAAAACATTAGAGCATTCATTTGCTTTTGATGCATGTGAACACTAGGTTCGTGTATTTCTGAATTAATTACCTGTATGCCTTTCTGTTCGAGTTCAACCTGAATATCTTTTGCCACTTCCTCAATATGTTTTGTATTAAATTTATCATCAGCAACAGTGCATTTAATCTCTGTCGGAAATTTTTCAAGATATGAACTCGGTAAGGCCTTTGCCGAAATGTAACCATATAAAAAACCTTCCATCCACGAAGGGGCTATTCCAGCATCGTGAGTAAAACCGGTTACAGTATAATTTTCTTGATTATATCCCGGAAAATGCAATTCCACCAACTGATTAACATACAAGTATTCCAGTTTTTTCCCGGTTCTTTCAAACACTATATCGTTTTTTGTATTTGGAAAAGATCCCTCATCAAGGGTATAAGTGCTTATTACCGGACTCTGCACATCGTCAACCACATAAAGTAATATAGGCAAAAAAGTTCCATCGTCTTTTTTCATTCTTATCCATATCGACTGTCGTGACACAGCTTGCTCTATTGTCTCTTTGCTTTGTATTTGGCTAAGAGTCGATTTATCGACATTTTTTACAAACATTGAAAACGACGCGGGATTTGTCTGCAAAAAGTTTTCGGTAAGGTTATTATCGAGCAGGCTTTTTGATGTGCTCATCATGGCTACAGCAAATACGCCAATTATCATAGCAAGCAAAACGGTAAGTGTTCTTCTTTTTTCCTGAAGTAAATCTCTTATTACTTTTTTTGTACCTGTATTAAACATGTTGCACCTCCATTTCTTTTTTAACAACACTGGCTATTGCACCATCGGAAATATTTACGACCTGAGAATATCCTCTCGGAAAACCTTGTTCGTGCGTAACGTATAAAATAGTTTTGCCATCGATGTTTAGCAGTTCAAATATTTGGTGAATTATTGCCGTATTGGTACTATCGAGATTTCCTGTTGGTTCATCGGCGATTAAAATACTTGGGTCGTTTGCCAAAGCACGGGCAATTGCTACCCTCTGTTTTTCGCCACCCGAAAGTGTGTGCGGATATTTTTTGGCTAAGGTTGCAATATTGAATTTATTTAGCAGCATAATTGCCCTCTCTTTGTGAAGTGAACGTGGTATTTTTTTCACAAACTCCATGGGTAAAATAACATTTTCGAGTACTGTTAAGGTTGGCATTAATTGAAAGAACTGAAAAACAATTCCTATTTCAGTTCCCCTCCATTTAGCAAGCTGTTCACTATTAAGTTTCTTAATATCGGTGCCATTAATTAAAATTTCACCAGATGTGGGAGAATCTATTCCCGATATCAGATTTAACAAAGTCGATTTTCCACTACCCGAAGCTCCCTTTATTACGGTAAATGTTCCTTTGTTTAATGTAAGGTCAACATTCTTTAATGCTGAAAAAACATTGTTCCCTGTTTTGTAATCTTTTGTCAGATTCTTTAATTCAATGTACTTCATAACTGATCGTTTTATTATTACTTTCTTTTAGATTTTTCTGCAATAATATCACGAAAAATAAAGGCAATCGTCCGAATGGGACAAGCAACACCTGTATTAAATTTACATAATGATAATCACAAACTTACACATAGTCCGAATACGTAATCGGACATATTTACATAAAACTATTGTAAGGTTTTTCGGTATTCTGACGGAGTTAAACCTGTAAACTTTTTAAAAATGGCATTAAAGGTAGATTTTGAATTAAAACCACTTTCGTATGCTAGTGCAAGCAATGTAAATTGCATGTGCTTGTCCTTTTGCATTAAATGCTTAACATGGTCTATTCGATAACCATTAACAAATAAATAAAAATTACTACCAATAACATTATTAATAAGACCCGACAATTCGTTTCTCGACATACCAATTTGCGAAGCCAAATCAGTCAAGGTTAATTCGGGGTTTAAATAAGGATTTTTATCAAGCATAAATTTTTCCAGCATTACTTTTTCGTCTGTTTGCTTTTTGTCAAGCGCCATTTCAGTGCTTTCTTTAGCTGGCTTTTCTAATTGGTTTGAAACCTCGTTATCAATAATAAATGTTTTTTGTGTAAGCCCCTTATAAGCAACAAAATAAACCTGGAGCGAAAAAAATAAAGCTACAACAGTCGAAAAATTAGAAAAGTTGCTATTGTGTAAAAAAACAAATAAGACTACACTCACAAAAGCCAGAATTGCTATAAAAAGCAAAAGAAATAATCTAACCCAAGATGCATCGTATTGCTCATAATTAGAATGCTGTTCAGCCAGTCTTAATGTATATGCTTTGTTTATTTTATAGATTTTTGAATAATAGTACAAAAACTGAAATACAAGTATAATCCACAATATACTTGTCATTACAATTTTATTGGAGTACAAAAAATCATAGTATAAAGTACTTTGTCCATGTAAAGCAATTGGAATAAACGATACAAAAAACACAACAAAAGGAAGCAAATGTTTTAAATCGCTCCAAACAAGTTTTTGCTTTTTTGATGCAATATTGGAAAAGTAAAAATAGAGCAAAGGACTAATAAGAAAAATAAAAGGTTCAGCAATTATAAACGGACTTTCTATTAAATGCCCCACTACCCCTCTTACATAGTAACTGTGCGAAACAATTAGTGAAAGACACAAAATAATGGAAATTAAATATGGCTGACGTGGTTTTCTTTTAACCAATAAAAACGCAGCAAAAGGGCCAATTGCAATAGCTCCTTGAATAATAATTGATAATATGGTATTTATAAAAGACATTTTTTATTCTTCACAAATTCAATTTTTTATTCTGATAAAATTATAGAATAACTTTCAAACTATAAGCTTATGTCGGCAGTATTTATTGATCGTCGTACAATAGTTGATATTGTTAATGACTATGCTCAATGTGGGAACAAAAAGTTCAGGGTAATATTTGTATCTGTTTTGGTTAATATGAAAGGGCTTTAAATCTCAATTGCTAAGCCATTGTATGAAAATCGCTTTTTTACTTTTTCTTTGCTTTCAAAAAATTCTTTTATCAATGTGTATTTGTCTTGTTGTCTGAGCATTGTGAGTTGGCCGTCCCGATAATCTTACTTTGTTTCTAATTCGTAAATTTTATACCAATAGAAGAAGGCTTCAGTATTTGACTTTTTCAAGCGGTTTAGTTTTGTATTCATAGGTTCGGCAATAAGCCAGTCTTTCATCTGTAGTGGGTTGCTATATTTTTCAATAGTTTTGGAATCATGTTTTATTAAAGTTGCCACATAAGCGGCTTTTGTAGCATGGGTAATTGCCTTTTCTAAATGATAGCTTTCTGAGAAAATAAATCTCGAAACACGCTGAATGCCTTGTTGTAATTGGTCAAAATCGCCCTTCCCGTCTGCACCCCTGGTTACAATACATAAAGAGGTTTGATAAATATCTTCCAAAACGTCCTTCGCAGAAAGGGTATTCATTTCTCTATACTCAAGTTCCGTTTTAGCAAATTTTTTGAATGTCGTCTTGATTGTTTCTATGTCAGTCACATTATCAAACAAATTGCCAATATCATATAACTGTTTAATGATTTCCATATTCATGCTATCCATGCTTTTAAAATATGGAATCCCGGTAGTGTTTGGGGCAAAAGCCGTTAATTTATCGCCTGTAATATCTTCTAAACAGGCAGATTTAGCTGTTAATGGAGATTCTTTTTCAGGTAAAAATGAAGAATGTATTTTGAGTTCAACCAAGTTCTTATATTGCACTTCTTCAAAAAGAATATCAAGCAATACATATTCCTCGTCTTTACTGGTTTTGTGTAAAGGGGTATAATAAAATTTGTAGTGAGATTTATCAATTTTCGAATTTGTATTTCGCTGCTGTAATTCTTTTCTCAGAAAGCCTTGTTCCGAAGCAACACCATCAAGCAATTCATCTAATATTTCAGGTTTTACGGGCATTATAATATCAATGTCTATCGATAACCTTTTTGATGAATTCAAATGAAGCATTAATGCAGTACCGCCCTTAAAAACAAAAGAGAGTTTTTGTTTCACTAAGCCTTCTAATAGTAAAAGGGCACGAATTACCTTGGCTACCAATATTTTATCGGCATTTCGGCTTTCTTTAGAAACCTTAGTTATCCAGTCTAACGTAATTTTATCTTTATCTATCATATTCTATATATTACTCACGAAAGCTTATATTTTTAAGGAGTTCGTGAATGCTTCGCATTTGGCAGCATATCAACTATGCTGCCGTAAATTTGGAATTGAATTTAAATATTCACGAAAGCTTTTTTTTTTTCTTCGTCTATCGGCATATCGCATCATACGACTCTCATTTACAGTGTATTTATTTAATGCTTCCTTAAAAATAGTTCTCATTTCAGAACCTTGTTGAGCTGCAAATATTATGTCATCACAAAAAATATCAACCAACATTTTTTCAATTGTGGGCGAGTTGATTCTGCCAATTGTTTGCAATGGGGCTTCTGTAACAAGAGATTTTACAATTATGGTTTCTTTCTCATCAGGCAAGTATTTTTCAATTAAATCCCTTGTAGGTTCAATAAACACAGAAAATTTATGCTCTTTTAAATAAAAGAATATTGATTGTGCAGCGTCTTTATCCACCTCAATAAGTATATAGAATCTTCCCGGCTGATGAATCATAAATTCATTAAAAGAAGAGGTATTCCAAATGCATATTCTCGAATATGGAAATTCTTTTTTTAGCTTTGAGTGGATTGATTTTATTTTAGAAGATATTTCCGGCATATAAATTCTGTTTTTGCCAATTGCAAATCTACCTCTTCCAATCCTATTCAAAACGCCAGTTTGAACCAAATTATAGACTCTCCAATTTATTGTAGTTGTTTTTACTTCTGGTTCCCATTGTAAATAAAACTCTACTATATCAGATGTTTCAAAGCTTTCTTTGTCTTTGAAATAATCTTTAAGTTGTTCAATATTTAATATATCTGATACGATAGTTTAGTAAATTAGAGTACAAAGATAATAAAAATCTATAAATTGGCAGCAAAACAAAAATGCTGCCGAAATATAGTTTGGGTGTGAATGCAAAATTGCACACTTTGACAAAGCTTTGGTTTAGTCGTTGACTGTGGGTTTTTGGTCTCGATATAATCGGGATGTACAATGTGACTGGGGTTTCTTTTTTTTGGCAGGTGCGGGTTATAGCAGAAAACTAAAAGTGTATCTGTTTTGGTTAATATAAAAGGGCTTTAAATCTCAATCGCCAAACAATTGTATAAAAACTGCTTTATTGTTTTTTCTTTGCTTTCAAAAAAATCTCCATCTCTCTATACTCAACGATTTGCTTTATGAGGTCGTAGGGAATTTCTTTGTTTAGAGGAAATTGAACGGAGCCTTTTCTCTGTTTATATTGGGATAAGGCTTTTGCGAATTGCTCATGTCCGGTGGGTGTTGCGTAAAAGCCTATATGATTTTTAAACGCCGCAAAATATACCAGAGGTCTTCCATTGCTTTTGTAGGCAGGCATTCCATAAGCAATAGTCTCGATTGCCTCCGGGGCTGCTTTCTTAATTAAAGCACGAATTTTTTCTAAAATTATCTGAACTTCAGCAGGAAAAGTTGATAGGTATTTTTCTACTTCGTTCATCTTTGCAGGAGTTCGGTTGTAACTTATTTAGTCAAGAAAATTTATAAAAGACTATTTGTCAGTGCAATAAAACTATCCTATTTGGTTTTTTTGACTTTTGTCGTTTTGCTTGTGGCGGGTTTCTTTTTTACGGCAGCCTTCTTCTTTACTGGACTGGGTTTATCCGTTTCCTTTTTAGCGACAGCCTTCTTTTTCATAGGAGCAGGTTTCTCAGCTACCTTCTTAATGGTCTTGGCGGG
>PHDH01000140.1 GCA_002840935.1 Bacteroidetes bacterium HGW-Bacteroidetes-21
TAGAAACTATCCAAACGGCGTGTTGCATGACATCATCATCATAGGTGTTTTTAGCCAGAAACCGGGCCAATCTTACCAGATTACTATCAGCCATTTTGCCGTTACTAAATACTTCGTCGGTTTTTGGAGCACCGCAAGTTGCCTGACAACAGAAACCATAGAGCGGAACTTTGACAGTTTGACCTGCTTTAACATAAAGGGGAATTTCCTTTACCAGTAAAATGTCCTGAACATTCGTATCGGCTGATTCGAATCGTCTTCCGGGTTCTACCCAGAAAGTTGTATCATGGTCAGTCGTATTGGTTGCACTGATCTCGACACAAAATCCCTGATATCCACCAAGACCTCTGACAGAAGCCATCATCATGTTTGTTTTCAGTGCATTTTCCAGTGTTAGTTTTTTGTCCTCACTGGTTGTAAAAGAGACCAGAAAAACTAACAAAAAGGCAAAAATTGAAATTGTTCTGATCATATGCTTTCAATAAAAGAGTTTGTATACATTTAATAACTTAAGGGAGGCAAGAAATATTATTACCAGAAGAAAAATTCTAATAAACTGAGCCCCTTTTTTTATCGCCAGTTTAGCTGCAATAAATGCCCCTGTTGAACTTCCTGCTGCCAATATCAGACCGTACGTCCAGTTAATCTGATTATTCATTATAAAAACGGGCAGTGCAAAGACGGTAAATGCTGTTGTGATGAGTATTTTAAGTGCATTGGCTTTTTTCAGGTCGTAGCCACAAACAAGTACTAAACCTGTCAATAAGAAAAAACCCACACCCGCCTGAATAAATCCACCATATACACCGATAGCAAAAAAAACGATCCACCGGATGATGGAGGGCATAGATTTGGGTTTTTCGGACTTTGCTTTAACCCATTTTTCGGGTTTAATAATCATCAGTACCATCATAAAAAGCAGGAGACCGCCAATGAATTTTTCAAGAACTTCTTTGTTGATGTTGAGGGCAAAAAAAGCGCCCAAAACGCCACCTGCACATGAAATTAGAATGATGTCCGTTCCATCTGTCCATTTAAAGATTTTGCTTTTTCTGAAGGTGAATAGGGCAACAGTTCCTTGTAGCAAAATGCCAATACGATTGGTTCCGTTGGCAATATTGGCAGGGAGGCCGGCAAACATTAATACAGGTAACGAAATCAGCGACCCACTACCGGCCAATGTATTAATGAAGCCAGTCAGGATACCTGCGACAAAGATGATAACTAATATGAGTTCTTCTGACATAAAAAAAGGGGCAAAGCCCCTTTATGTATTAATAAGCGAATAGAGGAAAACTACTCATCAGTTCTTTCACTTCTTCGCCTACATTGGCTATTTTGCTTTCGTCGTTAATATTTGAAATCACTTTATCAATAAAATTAACTATTACTGGCATATGCTCTTCTTTAAGACCACGGGTGGTGATGGCGGGAGTTCCCACGCGAATACCGGAAGTCTGGAAAGGCGAACGACTATCGAAAGGAACCATATTTTTGTTGATGGTAATATGTGCTTTTACCAAAGTGTTTTCAACCTGCTTACCTGTAATTTCCGGGAATTTTGTTCTTAGGTCAATTAACATCAGGTGGTTGTCGGTTCCGTTAGATATGATTTTATAACCTTTATCCATAAATTCTTTGGACAATGCCAATGCGTTTTTACGGACTTGTTTGATATAGTTCGTATAATCTGGTGTGAGGGCTTCGAAAAATGCAACAGCTTTAGCCGCAATTACATGTTCAAGAGGTCCGCCTTGTGTTCCGGGGAATACCGCGCTGTCAATTACAGCCGACATCATTTTGATTTCGCCTTTGGGAGTTAGTTGACCCATGGGGTTTGGGAAATCCTGACCAATGAGAATAACACCACCACGAGGTCCACGCAGTGTTTTGTGCGTAGTTGAAGTGACAATATGACAATGGGGGAATGGGTTGTTCAGTTCTTTGGCAGCAATGAGACCGGCAGGGTGTGAAATATCTGCCATAAGCAGAGCTCCAATCTGGTCGGCAATAGCTCTCATGCGGGCATAATCCCAGTCGCGCGAATAAGCCGAAGCACCGGCAATAATTAATTTGGGTTTGTGTTCCAATGCTTGTCTTTCCATCATGTCGTAATCGACCATGCCGGTTTCTTCTTTGACGCCATATGCTACGGGTTTATATAAAATCCCTGAGTAATTAACGGCAGAACCATGGGTAAGGTGACCCCCATGGGATAAGTCAAGTCCAAGAAATACATCTCCTGGTTTTAATATCGCTAACATGACGGCTGAGTTGGCCTGAGCACCTGAATGAGGCTGAACATTGGCAAATTCAGCTCCAAATAAAGTTTTAATACGGTCAATGGCAAGCTGTTCAGATTGGTCGACGACTTCACATCCACCATAATATCTTTTACCAGGGTATCCTTCGGCATATTTATTTGTTAGTACCGATCCCATGGCTTTCATTACCTGTTCGCTAACATAGTTTTCGCTGGCAATCAGTTCGATGCCATAAAACTGGCGATTATATTCCTGTTCGATGAGCTCAAATATCCTGTTGTCTTTTTCCATTTGATTTAGTTTTTAAGAATAATGACTTCAAAATTATAAAATTATTCAATAATAAGTTTAAAACTTTGAAATGAAATATTTTTTCTCAGGTATTAATCATTTGTCAGAAATACAGATAAATAAGCTGAATGATTTTTAATAATTATGTATAATAACACAATATTTTATTCGTGTTAAAAGATTTTATCCTATTTTTACTTTTTAAAATTTGACAGAAATATTATGAATAAACTAAGATTAGGTCTAATAATTCTTATTTCGATTGCAATACCTTTCACATCATTTTCACAAAAATTTGATAAAAAACAGGCATTTATTGATGTTCACAAGTTTTTGCAGACAGGACAACCCGAACAAGCTTTAAATCTGTTACTAGAGTTTGAGAAGAATAATGCTGTAAATGCAAATATCAGTTATCTGACGGGATATTGTTACTTCATAACATCTGCATCAAAAAAAGATGCCATGCTACATTTGGAGAAAGCAGCAGTCAGTATTAATCCTACTTATAAGGAAGGTGTTTTAAAAGAAACATCTGCACCTCCAAAAGCTTTATTGTATCTGGGACAATCGTATTTTAACCAGTATAAATTTGCTGATGCACTGTCGATTTATGAAAAATATAGAGAATATATCAAAAATAAACCTGACGAAATAACCGAACTGGATCAACTTGTTAGAGTTACGCTCAATGCAGAAATTTTAGTAAAAACACCGGTAGATATTAAGATTATTAATATGGGACCAAAGATAAACTCTGAATTTGATGATCATAGTGCCGTATTTAATATTGACGAGAGTATGATGGTATTTACTTCCCGTCGAAAAGGTTCGACTGGAAATCTTAAAACCGCCGATGGCCAATATTTTGAGGATATTTATATCTCCCGAAAAGAAGGTAAAGAATGGTCAGCTCCTGAAAAAATAAGTGAGAACATTAATACGATGGAGCATGAAGCCAGTATAGCATTATCACCCGATGGTACCGAATTGTTTATTTATAAGGACGATTTGGGAGATGGGAATATATATGTCAGCAAATTTGATGGCAAACTATGGTCTAAACCTTCGAAGTTGGGTTCAAATATCAACTCACCATACATTGAATCACATGCCACCATTTCACCTGACGGACAGACGCTATATTTTAGCAGTAATCGTCCTGAAGGATACGGCGGTTATGATTTGTATGCTGTTTCCCGACTTCCGAATGGTGAATGGGGATGGGCTCAGAATCTTGGAAATGTTGTGAATTCGAATTTGAACGAAACGGGACCCTTTATTCATCATGATGGATCAACATTATATTTCAGTTCACAGGGGTTCAATTCCATGGGTGGTTATGATCTTTTTTATTCTGTGTTGAAAGATGACGGAACGTTTACCAAGCCAGACAATATGGGATATCCCGTCAACAGTATTGATGATGATGTTTTTTATGTTTTATCTGCAGATGGGAAAAGAGCGTATTATTCGACTATAAAAGATGACACATATGGTGGAAAAGATATTTATCTCATGGATCTTCTTTCACTTCCTGAAAGATCTTTAGTAGTTATTACTGGATTTATTCGTGATGCACAGAATAACGTAGTAAAAGACATGACACTAACTTTAAACGATTTGAAAACGAATAAACTGATAGGAAATTTTAAGCCAAATTCTAATACAGGGAAATATACTTTAGTTGTACCCAAATCGATGAATTATAAAATTTCCAGTGAGGATGGCAATGTTCAATTCGTTAAAGATGAATTAATTGTTCCCGAGAATTCATCATTCTACTATCTCCAGAAACCGATATTGATTGATCCAATTTCAATTCTGAAGTAATCCATGGAATTTACTGGATTGCAGAATTCTATCATTCGGCTCAGGCCTCTTGAACCTGTTGATCTACAGTTGCTATATATATGGGAAAATGATACTGATACTTGGAAATTTGGCGATACAGTTTCTCCATACTCAAAAATTACTTTAGAATCTTTCATTGAAACATCAAATTTTGATGTGACAATTAATAAACAATTAAGGTTAATTATTGAGGAGATATCTTCTGAAAAAGCTGTTGGAGTGATAGATTTATATGACGTGAATTTTATTCACGGCAGGGCAGGTGTGGGGATACTCATTGATAAGAATTTTAGAAAAAGAGGTTATGCCTTTGAAGCATTGCAACTCATCTCGGGGTATGCTTTTGGGATACTTAATCTAACTCAACTATACTGTTATATTCGCGAAGATAATGAGGAGAGTATTCAACTATTTAATAAAGCTGGTTTTCAAAAATCAGGACTTTTAGTAGACTGGGTAAAAGAATCGGGTGTAAGTAAAAACACCATCATTTTACAAAAGTTGATTATTTCATGAATATTATTTATCTTCGTAACTTATTACAACTTTTAATGAAAGAGCACGTAGAAGTTCTCGTAATTATTTCTGAATAAAAATGCAAAGAATTTTATCTATAGTTTTTTTTCTTGTTTTCATTGTAAATGTTCTTTCAGCTCAGGATATCAGAAAAGATTTTGAGGATGCAGAGTATTATTTCATGTATGAAGAGTTTTCTGAGGCATTGCCCATTTACCTTGATATTCTTAAAATGGATCCTGATAATTGTCAGATCAATTATCGAGTTGGCTTGTGTTTAATGTATTCTTCTAATCCTAAGGATAAAGAAACAGCTTTGCCTTATTTCGAAAAATCAACTAAAGATATTAATCCAAACTATAAAGAAGGAAATTACAGAGAAAGAAGAGCTCCTTCCGATTCATATTTCTATCTGGGCAATGTATATCGTTATGCATTGGATTTTGATAAAGCACTTGTTGCTTACGAGAAATTTTTGTCTTTACTTCCTGTAAAAGATGTTTTTTACATTGACTATGTGAAGCGTGAAATTGAAGCAACTAAGAATGCGAAAGAACTTGTAAATTTCCCTGTAAAAGTGCAGATTGAAAATTTGGGTGAAAAAATTAATTCACCTACATCAGTTGAAAACTGCCCTGTTGTATCGTACGACGAGAATACGCTGGTATTTACTTCTGGCAAAAAGAATATTTTCTCGCCTGACATTGATATAAATGTTGTGAATCAGGATTATGAAATGGATCAGATTTATTTTTCTCAAAGAAGAGATGGAAAATGGACAGATCCCAGAAATATTACAAAGGAACTTGGCGCAACTAAAAGAGCTGTTCCGGTTACTATTAATGCCGATGGGACAGAGCTATATTTGGTTCAGGATGATAATGACAATGGAAATATATATGTAAGTCATTTTAAAAATGAAAAATGGTCATCCATGAAGAAGCTCAATGGAAATATTAATACTAAACATTGGGAATCACATGCTTCGTTGACCAGAGATGGGAAAACTTTATATTTTACAAGTGACAGATCTGGAGGTTATGGGGGACTTGATATTTATATCTCTTCAAGAGATGAAGATGGAGAGTGGGGACCAGCGGTAAATATTGGAACTACAATAAATACACCCTGGGATGAAGAAACGCCCTTTATTTTAGGTGATGATAAAACTTTATATTTTTCCTCGCAGGGACATTATGGAATGGGTGGTTTAGATGTATTTCATACAACCAAATTAAGTGAAGGAGTTTATTCTTCTCCTCTAAATTTGGGGTATCCTATTAACACTGTGGGTAACGACCTGTTTTATTTGCCTAAAGCCAATGGCGAATATGCTTTTTTCCCATTGAATAATAATGAAAGAGGAATAGGTAAAAATGATATTTATAAGATTTCGATTTCTATTCCCGATGGTCATGTCGCAGAAATTCAGTTAAAAGGGATTATCTCTACTCAAGATCAGCGTAGTGAATTACCCTCCGACTTTATTGTAGCTGTTATTGACAGTCTTACAGGCGATACCCTCTCAAAAGTGAAACCAAATTTTGTAACAGGAGAATATAGTACTATAATTCAAAACGGAAATTTTAAAATTGAATATAAATGTACTGGTTATCTAAGTCATTATGAAAGGTTGTTTATTCCAGATGTTTATACAAGATCAGAAATTGTTGTAAATGTTGAGATGATTCCTCTTGAGGTCAGTAAAGGAGAATACTACGTAATCAGAAATATCTTTTTCGATTATGGTAAAGATGAGTTAAGACGTGAATCGATGATAGAATTGGAAAGACTTGCTAGTCTTATGACTAAGAATCCTTTTCTTTATGTCGAAATCATAGGACATACTGATGCTAAGGGTAGTAGTGATTTTAATAAAAAACTTTCTGAGCGCAGAGCCAAATCATCCATTGATTATCTGGTAAGTCTGGGTATTGAACGAAACCGTTTCATTGGAAAAGGTATGGGTAAGTCTCATTTTATTGCTATAAATGATAATCCTGACGGCAGTGATAATCCTGAAGGTCGTCAATTAAACCGAAGAGTGGAAATTAAGTTGATGAATTCTGATATAACAAATATTATTGTTGAAGAAATTAAAGTACCTGAACAATTAATGTATACTCCTGATTGCAGAAGAAAATCAAACGATACTTACACTATTTTAGCTCAAAAATCCAAAGTAAAACTAAGTGCAGAAAAATCTGTTGGTTATACCGAAACAGTTTCTGGAAATGAATATTTTTATACCAAAGGTACTTATAATCAGAAGTCTGATGCTATAAAAGAGCTTAATCTTGTTATTGATGCTGGGTTTATTGACGCCTCCATTATTTCTATGAATGAATTAGGCTATCAACAAAAAGATATTGAAAACACGTTTAATGCATCACAGAATGATAGCGTGACAGAGACAAATGCTGAATATACAATTCAGTTGAAAGCACTAATTAAACCTGCCGACGCTGGTGCATTTTCGGGTGTTAAAGGAGTAAAAGAGAATTATTCAAGTGATGGCTTTTACAGATATGTAGTTGGTGATTTCGAAACAAGAGAAGAGGCACAGGAAGAGTGCAAAAGACTTATAGAAACTGGATTTACTGATGCATTTGTTACCAGTCTCAGTAAACATTATGCAAAGGTCAAAACAAAGGGCGAATTTACGATACAGTTGAAATCGGTATCAAGGCCAGTGGATATTAAACTCTTTTCATCACTTAAGGGCGTACAAGAAAAAATCGGTAATGATGGTCAGTACAAGTATATTTATGGATATTTCGAAAGTATAGATGATGCCCGTAAAGAAATTAAAAAAGTTCAAAAGGCTGGTTTTCAAGATGCTTTTGTTGTAAGTATGAGTAAATTTAAATAACTTATATGTTAAAATATTTATCGTTGTTTTTTTTCTCTTTAATTTTTCTGACATCTTTTGCTCAGAATAGTGGAAAGATATCTATAAAAAGATCGATGAATGAAGCCAGAAGATATTTCTTTTTTTCAAATTACAAATCGGCATTACCATTTGTTCAACAAGTTTATAGAACAGATACTTCTAATGCGTATTATAACTATCTATTAGGGATGTGTTATTATAATTTGCCTTTGGAAAAAAGTCAGGCTATTTCATATCTTGTAAAAGCAAGTAGATATGTTGATCCTGACATAAAAGAATGGTCAATAAAACAGAAAAAAGCCCCATTCAAAGCCTGGTACTATATGGGAAAATCTTACCAATCTGCTTATAAGTTTGATAAAGCAATTGAATCCTATAAAAAGTACAATGAACTTAGCTTTTTTTCCGATAAAGTAGAAGTTGAGCAACTGATAAAAAGTTGTGAAAGTGCTAAGGTTTTAGTTAAGGACTCTATTGAAATTACAATAGAAAATATGGGACGTATCATTAATTCTGAGTATGATGAACACACGCCTGTAATTAGTGGAGACGAGAAAACCCTCATTTTTACTTCACGAAGAAAAGGAAGTACAGGAAATCTTCTAGCCGATAATGGTAGTTTTTTTGAAGATATTTATATCTCCACTAACGAAAATGGGAAGTGGACTTCTCCTGTTTCTATTAGTCCCAATGTAAATACCCCCGGACACGAAGCCAGCATAAGTCTATCATTTAGTGGAAATGAACTATATATTTATAAAGATGATTTTGGAATAGGAAATATTTATGTCAGTAATAAAGTGGGGGATGAATGGCAAGCGCCTGTAAAACTGGGTTCAAACATCAATACTACATCAAACGAAACCCATGCAACTATTTCCCCTGATGGACAAACACTTATTTTTACAAGCGACAGAGCTGGTGGACTGGGTGGTAAAGATTTGTACTACTGTAACAGACTTCCGAATGGAGATTGGGGGGTGGCGCTAAACATGGGAAGCAGTATTAATACTAGTTTTGATGAAGAAGGTCCCTTTTTTCATCCTGATGGATACACTTTGTTTTTTAGTTCGCAAGGTCATAATTCAATGGGCGGCTTTGACCTTTTTTATACCGAACTTAAAGAAGATGGAACATGGTCAGAGCCGGCTAATTTCGGCTATCCAATTAATTCACCTGAAGATGAACTTTTTTATGTTATTAGTGCGGATGGTAAAAGAGCATATTTTTCGTCTATTAGAGATGATTCATACGGAGGAAAAGATTTATATATATTGAACTTGTTATCTGTCCCAGAAAAATCTTCTACCGTTCTTAAAGGTATTATAAAGATAAGTGGGAGCGAAGGTATTCCTTCAGATTTAATGATTTCTGTTAAGGATTTAACAAATAATAAGGTGGTTGGTAAGTATAAACCGAATAAAGAAACGGGGGTTTACACCATCATTTTAAAACAAGGTCGAAATTACGAATTCTCGTGCGAAACAGAGCATTGTAAATTCATACCCGAAATTATAACTGTACCCGAAAAATCTTCTTTCTATCAGATTAATAAACCTTTGGAGCTAAATCCTCTGGGGATGATAGAAAAATCTGAATAATTTTTTCCTTTAAGGACATTTTTCATTCTTAATTGATAGTTTAATCATTATTTTTGCAATTGAAAAACTTGCATTGTGATTAATAATAAAATTCTTTCTGTCGTTTTACCGGCATATAATGCGTCTAAAACTCTTGAACAAACATTTAAGGAGATTCCTTTTGATTTGGTTGATCATGTTATCCTGGTGGATGATAATAGCAAAGACAATACTATAGAAGTGGCCATGTCTTTAGGTATTCAGCACATTATTAAACATGATGTGAATAAAGGCTATGGTGGAAACCAAAAATCCTGCTACGATAAAGCCCTGGAGCTTAATTCTGAAATAATTATTATGTTACATCCTGATTATCAGTATACCCCAAAGCTGATACAGTCGATGGCTTATATTATTGCCAATGAACTATATCCTGTGGTTTTTGCTTCCAGAATTCTCGGCAAAGGCGCAATTAAAGGGGGAATGCCTAAATATAAATATATTGCAAATCGTTTTTTAACTTTGACTCAGAATATCTTAATGAATCAAAAGCTTTCTGAATATCACACCGGTTACAGGGCTTTTTCTGCAGAAGTTGTTAAGAATATCAATTACAAAGCAAATTCGGATGATTTTGTTTTTGACAATCAAATGATCGCTCAGATTTTCAATAAAAATTACGAAATTGCTGAAGTAACTTGTCCAACCAAATATTTTGACGAAGCCAGTTCTATTAATTTCAGCCGTAGTGTAAAATATGGTATGGGGGTGCTCAAAGTCTCTTTTATGTATATGTTCCAGCGTATGGGTCTGGCAAAATATACAATTTTTAAATAGTCGGCCCTTAAAAACACTACAACACACTTATTAACAGATATTTGCTCGTAACTTTATTTGGTTAGATTTGCA
>PHDH01000141.1 GCA_002840935.1 Bacteroidetes bacterium HGW-Bacteroidetes-21
AGTAACTCAAGTATAGCTGCGCTTAAATTAGAATTAGAAAAACTGGATAGTCAAAATCAAAAGAGTCTGTCTGAAGTATCAGTAATGCAAAGTCAAATTGATACTTTGAAGGTCTCATTACTTGATGCGGAAAAGGAGAATACACAGCTGAAAGTATCCTTGTTAGAAAAAGAAAATGGAATATCTGCAGATTTGATTGAAGTAAAAGAGAAACTGAAAAAGTCGGATGGAATAATTCAATCGATGAAAACGGGAAAAACCATTGCAGAGAATAAACTGATTATACTTCAGTCTTCATACGCTGGTTTTGAGAAATTATTGAATCAGCAAAAGGAACAAACCGAACTTTTAATGAATGAAAAGCAGCATATCGCTTCAGAACTCACAGAACTTTTTAGTAAAAATCTTTCACTTCAGGCAGATAATGCAGGACTAAAATCTGAAATTGAAGGGCTGAAAGTCAATGTTGTAAAGGAAACAGAGGCCCGATTGCGAATTGACCGCGAATTGGAAAAGTTTGTCGAAGAGTTGAAAGGGTTCCTGCCTCTACCCTAAAAAATATTTTTTGCAAAATCTGTAGGGGTTGTCAATAATTATCTTATTTTTGTCAACGCAAACTTAAATTATATTTTATTATGTCGCAGACAAATAATCCAGAGACCGACAAAAACATTGAAGCTGCTCGGCAGTTAATAGAACGTATTAAACAACAATTTGGTTATGAGGCCGAAAAATTAGAGGAGTTTAAAAGAAAAATGTATCAGGAAAAAGATTTTGAAGTCAGTAAGTTTAAAGCTTACAATGGTCCTAACTATTATTTAGACAGGGCAGCATTGGTGTTTAATGTTTTCATTGCTCCCGTTGGCGATAGTGTCGACTTTTTTAAGAAAGAGATTTCAAAAGAGTTACCCAAATATGCCAATGACGATTCAAAATATGTTATAGATTTGTTTGCAAAAGTATTGATTGATGTTTTAAAAATGGACATTGACCTGTACATTAATAAATATGCTATCGGTACCGACGGAGACGAATATGTAGTTGCTGTTGAGTATCTGGATCAGAATATTGCGATGGATGCAGCATATCTTGTAAGTGATTGGTTTTTTGCAATTACTAATGGTAAGAAATTTGAATTCACAAAAGAATGGGTTAAACTTCAAGCTACATTCGATAAATCTTTGTTTGGTGGCCCTACAATTTATTCATTAATTGAAGCTGGACTTAAAAGAGATATTCCTGTTTTTTATCTTTTCGAAGAAAATCAATTCCAGTGGGGTTATGGCAAAAAACAACTCAGAGGTCGTTCTACTACTTTCCATAACGATGGAATTAAAGATACCGAGTTTACCATGTTTAAAGATATGGTAGGCGATTTTCTAATGAAATGTGGATTTCCTACTCCAACAGGAACCAATACGTTTTCTGTAGAAGAAGCTATAATTGAGGCTAATAAGCTGGGTTATCCTTGTGTTGTTAAACCAGTGGCTGGACATAAAGGGCAGGGTGTAACTACGGGTATTACCGATGAAAATGCTGTAAAAGAGGCGTTTCAGAAGATTGTTGCTACTGCCGAACAAGAAGGAGTTGCCTTCGAAGGAGCTTTGGTACAAAAACAAATTTATGGCACCGATCATCGTTTGATTGCAGTTGCTGGAAAATTTGTAGCAGCTCTCGAACGTGTTCCTGCTTATGTAGATGGTGATGGTGTCAATTCAATCGACAAACTTATCGACATGCAGAATGACCTTGAGATTCGCCTCGATAATGCCCGCTCACCTTTGTGCAAAATAAAAAAAGACGACAATCTGCTCGAATTCCTTAAGCTTCAGAATTTGACTATTGAAACAGTCCCTCATCAGGGCGAACGTATTACCCTTCGCAGAGTTGCTAATATTTCTGCTGGTGGTGTTTCAATAAATGTAACAGATAAAATACATCCGCTGAATGTAAAACTCGTACAGGATATCGCATCTTACTTTAATGTACGTTGCTTAGGTATTGATGTGCTGGCTGAAGATATCTCAAAACCTTGGACAGAAGGTAATTTTGGAATTATAGAAATTAACGCTGGTCCTGGTGTATTTATGCATTTGGCTCCTGCTTATGGCGGATCTATTGATGTGCCGGGTTTTATTATTATGTCACATTTTAAACGCCCCGAAAATTCACGCATTCCTATTATCACAGGAAATGCATTATGTCAGAATTTTGCTGGTCTGCTTTACCAGAAACTAAATGAAATTAAATCGGGTATTTTCTTTTCAAGTTTAACCTCAGAAGGAGTTTATTTTAATAACGAATATTTCTACAATAATCCCAATCATATTAAAAATATAGAAAATATACTTCGTCATCCCAATACTGAGTTTGCTCTGTTTACTCATAATGTAGACGATATCTATGATTTTGGTATGCTGCACATTGGAGCCGATTTGGTTATTCTAGATGAACCCAGACATGCCGAAGAACTGACCTTTAAATCACAGCTTCTTCCCGGTGGACATTTGGTAGAAATTGAAGGCGATCAAATTTACCTTAAATTCGACGGTAGCGTTGTGAATTCTTTAACTTTCGACCCTCATAATCATGATGATAAGGACCATAAATTGCTTACTATCATCGAGCCTTTGTTAAAAGATTTGGTAAACAAATATGAATTCTAAAAATTTAAAAAAGGCACTGAAAAGTGCCTTTTTTGATATTAGATTTGAAATAAGTGATTTGATGACTTTAAGTTGATGGATGGTTTTTATTCTAAATTGCATCAACACTCAACACAAAAAATGTTTACTCTGCCACCTTACAATGTTTAATTTTATTTAGCAGTTCGTGTTTAAACATACGTTCTGCCATCTGAAGTTCCATCATTTTACGAATGCTTATTATGTTCACCAGTTCTTGCTGCATTTCGTTGTTAAGTTTAACTTCTTTGGTTTGTAACTCAATAATTGACACATAAATGGCCTTTACTTCATTGTCTGATAAAGTTTCTTTATTGTCGCGGAACTTATTCATAAGTTTCCGTTGATCTTTTTCTACTTCATGCAGACTTTCTGAATATTTATTGTAAACCGGCCAGAATTTTTGAGCTTCTTCAACGGTAAGATTGAGTTTTTCTGTAATGAAAGAAACTTTCTGGGCTTTGATTTGTTCTCTCTGATTACATTCATGTTCTTGTTTCTGTCCAAAAATGGTAAATGAACTGATAAAAAGAAGTATGGTAATTAAAGCTATTTTTTTCATGACTTTCAAATTTTAATAATAATCGGCGAGTAGTTCGTAAGATACGTTTTGATCGATAAGAAATTCAATCATAGAATCTGCATTGGGATCAGTTGAAACAACGGATGTATCTGCCATATAATGTACGATGGCTTTTTCATCTAAAAAGGCATATTCTGCGTCCAGCGTATCAGAGGCTTCAGCCAAAGTTTTTGTGGGATTATTGGTTGAGAATTTGATAAATACAATGGCGGCATAGGTTAATATTACAAGTAAAGCGAAAGATGCTGCGAGTTTCAGGGGGTGTTTCCAATGGATAAATTGGCGTGCTGACTTATAATTATGGTTAACCTTCTCGGATATTTCCACAGAAAGTTGGTCAAAGTATCCTTCCGGTGCTTTAAAAGGATCTCCCTGGGGGAATTTTTTTACTATTTCGTCGGTGTTTTCCATCATTCTGAAGTTTAGACTTATATTATTGTCTTAGGTTTAATGATTCATTAAATAATCATGAATTTTTTTTGCGGCATGGTGATAAGATGCTTTTAAAGCACCTTCACTGGTATCTAAAATTTCGGACATCTGTTCATAAGGCATGTCGTCGTAATATCTCATATTGAAAACCAACTTTTGTTTATGTGGCAGGGTCAATAGGGCTGCCTGAAATTTTTTCTGTGCTTCATCCCCATCAAACCAAGGATCGGACTCGAGTTTCTCCGACAGGTCGTATTCCTTGGTCGAAAATGGAATAAGATTACGTTTTTTGCGAGTATTTAAAAAGGTAATTGTTTCATTTACAGCAATGCGGTATAGCCAAGTGAAGAGTTTGGAGCTTTTATTAAAATTCGACAGGTTCTTCCAGGCTTTAATAAAAGTATTCTGAACCAAATCGTTCGTATCGTCATGATCGATTACCATTTTGCGAATGGTGGCATAGACCTGTTTTTGGTATTTTTTTACAATAAGGTTAAAAGCCTCTTCGGAATGTGTTCCCGAGAGGAAAAGGTCAATTAGTTCAAAATCGTCGGTATGAATATCTGCCACTTAACCTTTTTTTCGTGAAATTGCCCGGATGGCAGCTTCAACAATGTCGGGGGTGTCGATATGGTATTTTACCAGTAACTCTTCGGGTTTGCCACTTTCGCCAAATTTATCGTCTACGGCAACCATTTCGACAGGAGCAGGATTCCTTAGCGCTAAAAGTTGAGCAATAGAATCGCCCAATCCGCCATTTCTGAGATGTTCTTCTGCTGTTACCACACATCCGGTTTTTAAAACTGATGATAAGACAGCTTTTTCATCAAGAGGTTTAATGGTGTGCAGATTTATTATTTCAGCATGTATGTTTTTTTCATGAAGAATATCCCATGCCTCTAATGCTTTCCAAAGCATATGACCGGTAGCAATAATGGTAACATCTGTACCTTCTTCGTAAGTCACTGCTTTTCCAATTTCGAAACCAGAATTGGGGTTGGTGAAATTGGGGACTACTGGACGACCAAAACGCAGATAAACAGGGCCGTTGTATTTGGCAATTTCGAGTGTTGCCAGCCGTGTCTGATTGTAATCGGCGGTATTAATGACCGTCATATTGGGTAGCATCTTCATGAGCCCGAGGTCTTCCATGATTTGATGCGTTGCACCGTCTTCGCCCAAAGTAAGGCCAGCGTGCGAAGCACAAATTTTAACATTCTTATTTGAATAGGCCACTGCCTGACGAATCTGATCGTAGACTCTGCCCGTACTGAAATTGGCAAAAGTACCTGTAAAAGGAATTTTTCCACCAATAGCCAAACCTGCTGCCAGACCAATCATGTTAGCTTCTGCAATTCCTACCTGAATAAACCGATCGGGAAATTCTTTCACAAAGGCATCCATTTTTAGTGACCCTATCAGGTCGGCACATAATGCCACCACTTGCTGATTTGTTTGTCCAAGTTCGAACAGTCCGGCACCAAAACCGGAACGAGTATCTTTTTCATCTACTGCAATGTATTTCTTCATAGTTCTTATTTTAACTGTACTTGAATTGAGCAACCCGAAGTAATTTTGAAGTTCTTTTCTACGGTTGCAATGGTCTTTTTAATATTTTTTGCTCTGAAAACTACTTTGTAATTTCCGGGTAACAAAACCAGTGTCTCACGATTAATTTGGGTATTTAAATTGTAAACCCACTCCAGTTTATTGTCTTTATCAACATACACGCTTCCATATCCGCTGATATCACTGCTGATGGTAGCCATACCCGGATCGGGAATCTGTAATGTTGTTGTATGACTTTGCTTAACATTTACTTTGTCGACAACTAGTCGGGGCATAGTCAGAATTTCAACCTGATAATTTCCGGTGATGTATTTTTCAACCTGATTAACATATTGAGTGTTGAGTGTAGGTGAAATGCTGTCGTTTCTAACAATTAAACGCATATCTTTGAAATGTACCGAATTAGACTTCACTACCAGATAGCCCTGAGGTGCATCAACAGCCACAACCGTATGCTTCCCCGGGGTGAGTTTTATGGTGTCGATAAATACGGGTGGGATAGTGTGAATTTGAGCTCTGTAGGTAACAAAGGGGTCGACCACTACCGTGTCGGGAACTCCACGGTTATTGATGGTGTGAATAAAGTTGTGTCTCATTTTCCCGGAAACAACATCATAAAGTGTCATATTGACGTCTGTTTCGGTTGGATTGCCGTATGTGTCAAGTAAATTTATCTGCAAGGTGGTGTTATTCAATGCTTGTGAAATAACAATTCCAAGTATTTGCTTAAACTGGGATTCACTGGTCGCATCGTAATAGTTCCCGATGCATTCGAAGGTTTTTTTAAATTCAAGGTCAAGTCCTACACCAATTACGAAAGGTTTGAGAATGACTCCCTGTTTTTGCAATGCTAAAGAAACGGCACAGGGGTCTCCATCACATGCTTCAATGCCATCGGTAATAAGGATAATAATGTTCCGGCAAGAGGGGCAATAGGGAAAATCTAAGGCGGCATTTTCGAGCGATCTCGCAATAGGTGTCGTTCCTTTGGGTGTAATATTGCGCATTTTTTGTTTAATGGCTTCAATATTGTTTTTAGTAAAACCAACTTCCAGTTTTGTGTCGCTACAATCCTGTGGTGGTACAGGTTTCTGATGTCCATACACTCGAAGAGCCAGTTCCAGATTGTCAATTTTTGCAAGACTATCAAGCATTTCAGTGAAAAACCTTTTAGCGATATTCATTTTGGTATCGCTTTCCCAGTTGGCAAGCATACTTTGTGAAGCGTCAAAGACAAACAAAATGCGGGTAAGGGGAGGTTCTTTTGACTGTTGAGCTTTGACTACAATGCCCAGTAATAATAATGTAAATATGTAGAAAAGTTTTTTCATCTAATTAGTAATCACCTAATGTTTCAGGTATTTGTGATAACGCTTTCTCGAGTTGTTCTGCGTTGGGCGCATTTCCATGCCATTTGTGAGTTCCCATCATAAAATCCACTCCCATACCCATTTCGGTTTTCATAATAATTACTACCGGTTTCTTATTATTTAAACGATTTTTAGCCACTTTTAGTGTTCCAACCACTTCGTCCATATCATTTCCATTCATCTCCAGAACATCCCAACCAAAGCTTTTCCATTTAGCAGGTAGATCGCCCAGAGAAAGTACCTGATCGGTAGGACCGTCAATCTGTTTTCCATTATTGTCTACAATTGCAATCAGGTTATCAATTTTATTATGGGGGGCAAACATGGCAGCTTCCCATACCTGGCCTTCCTGAATTTCTCCGTCGCCCATGAGACAATATACGGTAGAATTATCTCCATTGAGTTTTTTCGAAATAGCATTTCCAATAGCCACGGATAAACCCTGACCGAGGGAACCGGAAGCAATTCTAATGCCTTCGAGATGTTCGGCTGGTGTAGGATGACCTTGTAAGCGGGTACCCATGATTCTGAATGTGCCCAGTTCTTTTACCGGAAAATATCCTGAACGTGCCAGCACACTGTACCATGCGGCAGAAATGTGACCATTTGAAAGAAAGAATAAATCCTGATTTTTTCCTTCCATTTCAAACTTTTCGGGATGGTGATTCATGGCCGAAAAATATAAGGCAGTAAGCAGATCTGTACATCCAAGCGAACCACCGGGATGACCTGATGCTGAGCCATGTATCATTCGTAATAAATCCCGTCTGACTTGACAGGCAATATCTTTTAGTTTGTCAATATCGTACATTTTCTTTTAAATTTTTAATGTTGCAAAAGTAAATAATATAAGAGGGATAGAATTGTTTCGTTGATAAATATTAATAACTCGGTTTTGAGTTAAGTTTTTCAGCCATTTATCAATAGGTAATGTATTGTGAGAATTATACTTTGTAATACAATTAAAAAAGCTATCTTTGTAATAAAGAAGGAATTAAACCGTTTTTGTTAAAAATCGGAAAAAAAATAATGATTCAGGCAACGAAAAGGGGTAGTTGTTTGTCTGATAATTGAAAGAAGTAAAAATGTATTCTGACGAAGAATTAGTAAAACAATGCCTTGGTAAGAATCCGAAAGCCATGGAAGAACTGTACAAAAGGTACAGTCCGACGATGTATGGGGTTTGTCTGAGGTACGTGCGAAATCGCGATGATGCGATGGATTTGTTGCACGATGGTTTTATGAAAGTTTATTCAAGTCTGGATAGTTTTCGCTTCAGCGGTTCTTTTGAAGGTTGGATAAGGCGAATTATGGTGCACCTGGCCATTAACTTTTTCAACAGGCAAATGTCGAAGTGGGATCATAGTGATGTCTCTCATGCCGAATTGCTTGAAAATTCTTCGCCCGATGCAGTTTCTGAAATGTCGGCTGCCGAACTGATGACTCATGTTCAGTCGTTACCCGATGGCTATCGTATGGTTTTTAACCTCTATGCAATAGAAGGATACAGCCACAGCGAAATTGCAGCATTATTGAATGTTACTGAAAGTACTTCCAAAACCCAGCTTATGAAGGCCCGCAGATTATTAATGACAAAGATTAAAACAAAGGTTTATGAAACCATTTGACGAATCCCAATTTGATGAAATTTTCCGCAGCAAACTCGGAAATTTCTCTGAAACGCCTCCCCCACAAGTGATGGCTAAGCTACAAAACAGTTTGTCTGCCACCCCGCCACCGGCACAATCTGGCTGGTTAATGCGAAACTGGGTCTGGTTTGCTATTATAGGTGTTTCTGCTGTTGTTTCTGTCACCTTAGCATTTAATTATGTACAGACAGAACAATCCCAAAAAGCCAAAATGTCGGAAGTTCATTTGAACGGGCTTAATTCTTCACGTTCTACTATTGCCATGGTTGAACTAGACAAAGAAACAGCTCTGGTAAAAACGACTTTGCAAACAGAAACTAAGGTTGTGGAAACTGTTAGCGAGAAAACGGTAGTGGTCAATAATGATCCTGAGATTAAATCAGAGAAAGTTATATCAGCAAAAACAGTTGAACCTGAAAAGGTGATTCAAAAAACTGAGAAAAAACTTCCTGCTATTGAGATTAATATCTTTGTCAGCCCCTCTGTTTGTCGTAAACCCAATGGAGAAATTAAACTTACTTCGGCCAACGATCAAAGATACTTTTACTATTGGTCTGATGCCGATGCTAATACTTCCATTGCGACTAGAACCAATCTTTTCCCGCGAAAATACACAGTTCGAGTAGTAAACGAAGCTGGAAATGAAAAATATTATGATATCGATGTGGCAGACGAGGGAAGCGTAAAAGCAGAATTTACTCATTACGAAGTATCTAAAGCAGTGGGAATGCCCATTTATTTTGAAAATAAATCAAAATTCGAAAACAGCTTGTGGAACGAAAACGCAGGACTGACTTTCAAATGGTACTTTGGTGATAATACAAGTTCTGTAGCCCCCGAACCTGACCATATATACAATCAAGCAGGAACTTACAGGATTTCTATGGTTGTCTTAAGTGCACAAGGCTGTAAAGATAGTGTGGGAATAAGCGAGTTTGTTATCAATGGAAGTGAGTTGGAAATGGCAAACTATTTCACCCCAAACAATGATGGTATTAACGATTTCTTTACCCCCGAAGTGACTGGTTTTGTTATGTATACTTGCTCAATATTTAATCGAACCGGAGAAAAAATTTGTGAATGGGCCAACGAAGGAAGTTGGGATGGCCGAATTAAAGGCAGTGATAATAATGCATCACCAGGTGTTTATTATTATGTGATCGAAGGGCAAGGAAGCGATGGTAAAAAAATATTGAAAAAAGGTTTTGTTCAGCTATCGAGATAACAGTTTCCCCTCCCAAATTCAAATGCCGGTTTTTACCGGCATTTTTTTTGCCATGTTGTTAATTTTTGGTTAAAAGTTTTTTTTTTTGATGCGATATGAATATATTTGCAATTCGAAAAAATTATGTGATTATGTGTAACGTCTCTATAAGAAATGTGCTTTGGATTTTTATACTGGGTATATTTGTCTCCTGTAGTAGTCCAACCCAGAACAAAGAGAATACTTTGGTCATTTTTCATGCAGGAAGTTTAGCTGTTCCATTCAGTAAAATTATTCAGGAATTTAAAAAAGAAAATCCGGGTATTGAGGTTTATGCTGAATCATCAGGAAGTCTGGCAGCTGCCAGAAAAATTACCGACCTGAATAAACCTTGTGATGTCTTGGCTGTAGCAGATTATTTGGTTATTGATCATTTAATGATTCCTACCTATGCGGATAGTAATTTTTATTTTGCATCCAACGAAATGGTTATTGGATTTCAGGAAAAATCAAAATATGCTAATGAGATAGATGTTCTAAACTGGCCCGATATATTACTTAAAGAAGATGTCAAAATGGGTCGCTCCGACCCAGACGCAGATCCTTGTGGCTATAGAAGTCTTTTTGTTTTTGATTTGACAGAAAGCTATTATCAGAAACCCGGAATTGCTAATCAGCTCAAAGAAAAAAAAGAGACCATTATTCGTCCCAAAGAGGTTGATTTATTGGCCTTGATTGAAACAGGAAACCTGGATTATATTTTGATTTATAAATCCGTCGCCATACAGCATAAACTTAGGTATAT
>PHDH01000142.1 GCA_002840935.1 Bacteroidetes bacterium HGW-Bacteroidetes-21
TACTTCCATAAATGTTGCATTAACAATAGAAACTGGTCCTGTTATTACTACCGAACCTGTGAATCAAACTGCTTGTGTCGGAAGTCCTGTAAGTTTTTCGGTTATAGCTACGGGTTCAAGTCTCACTTACCAGTGGAGAAGAGGAATTGTTAATTTAGTCGATGGTGTTGCCATTTCGGGAGCTACAACTAGTGTTTTAACTATTGACCCTGTAAGTGTACTGGATTTTGCTAACGATTATAATGTGGTTATTACCGGAGCATGTGCCCCTAACGCTACTTCAATAAATGTTTCGTTAACCGTTGGAACGGGTCCGGTAATTACAACAGAACCAGTAAATCAAACGGCTTGTATTGGCGATTTGGTTAGTTTCTCTGTAGTAGCAACAGGTTCAGGCCTTAGTTATCAGTGGAGAAAAGGAACAATTGACTTAATAGATGGAGTTTCCATTTCGGGAGCTACAACAGATATCCTTACAATAGACCCTGTTAGTGCTCTGGATGCTGCAACTGACTATAATGTGGTTGTTTCAGGTTCATGTGCACCAAACGATACTTCTATTTTTGTTTCACTTACAGTGGGAACAAGTCCTACTATTGCTTCAGAACCTGTTGATCAGTCTGTATGTATTGGCGATTCTGCCACTTTCTCGGTAGTTGCATCTGGTAATGGTTTAAATTACCAGTGGAGAAAAGGCCTTGTTGACCTTGTAGACGGCGCGAATATTTCAGGAGCAACAACAGATACTCTTACAATTTATCCTGTAAGCGCACTGGATGTTGCCACAGATTATAATGTTGTAATTTCGGGCGGTTGCGCTCCGGATGTTACATCTGTCAATGTTTCTTTAGAAATTGGGGCTTCTACTGTAATTACAACAGTTCCTGTAAGTCAAACAGTTTGTGAGGGCGATTCAGTAAGTTTTATTGTAGTTGCATCCGGATCAAACCTTAGTTACCAGTGGAGAAGAGGAACAGTAAACTTAGTAAATGGTGGTAATATTTCTGGCGCAACGTCAGATACACTCACAATAAACCCTGCAACTTTGTCGGATGTTGCTACAAATTATAACGTTGTTATTTCTGGTGGATGTGATCCAACCAATACATTGGATACTGATTTAAATTCAGCTGACGGTTTTGGTATTCTTGCAGCTACAGCTATTACTAGTACTGGTTTTACTGAAATACACAATTTGAATGTTGGACTTTATCCGGGCGTTCGTAGTTCTATTACCGGTTTTCCTCCTGCCATTGTTGTTAACGGAGCTATTTATGCTGCTGATGATGTGGCTCCTCCGGGAGTAGCTGCTATGCTTATTCAGGCAAAACAGGATCTTACCGACGCTTATCTTTTTGCCGAAGGTGCATCGGCACCCGCACCCGCTACAGTCGCAGGTGACCAAGGTGGTCTAACACTTGCTCCAGGCATTTACAAATCAACTTCAACCCTTTTAATTCAATCAGGCGACCTTACACTAGACGCTCAGGGCGATTCAAATGCCGTTTGGATATTCCAGATAGCATCAGATTTCACCACCATTGGTGGCGCTGGCGGAAACGTTATCCTCAGCAATGGAGCTTTAGCTAGAAATGTTTATTGGCAGGTTGGTAGTTCAGCAACGATAGGAAACGGAACTTCTTTTAAAGGAACTATACTTGCTTTAACTTCAATTACAATGAATACCGGTTCTTCAATAGAAGGCCGATTATTAGCCAGAAATGGAGCCGTAGTTTTATCAGGTACAAACATGATTACGTATCCCACGGATTCTGTAACAAGTATTATCAGTACTACATCCGTAAATGTTTCACTGGCCGTTAATACTGCTCCAATAATTATAACAGAACCAATAAGTCAGACTGCATGTGCAGGAGATTCTGTAAGTTTTACAGTGGTTGCAACAGGTTCTGTCCTCACTTACCAGTGGAGAAAAGGAACAGTCAACTTAATTGATGGTGGATCCATTTCGGGTGCCACTACTGATACGCTTACAATAAACCCTGTAAGTACACTTGATGATGCTACAGATTATAATGTAGTTATAACCGGCGATTGCGCTCCCAACGATACTTCAATCAATGTCTCGTTAACAGTAAATGATAGCACTTTAATTATAACAGAACCAATGAGTCAAACTGCATGTATAGGTGATTCTGTCAGCTTTGTTGTAGTTGCTTCAGGTTCAAATCTTAGTTATCAGTGGAGAATCGGAAACACGAATATTATCGGTGCTACCAACGACACACTTACAATAAATCCAGTTGGTTTAACCGACATTGCTATAGATTATAATGTAATTGTTACTGGACTTTGTGCTCCCGCAGATAGTTCGGTGTATGTTTCTCTTTTGGGAGGAACCAGTCCTGTGATTACAACACAACCTGTTAGTCAAACTGTTTGTGCTGGTGGTTTAGTAAGTTTCACTGTTACTGCAACTGGTTTTGGACTTACATACCAGTGGAGAAAAGGTTTATTTGATTTAAGCAATGCTGGAAATGTTTCTGGTGTTACAACCTCAACATTAACCATTAATCCTGCTCAGCTTTCTGATACTTCCAATAGTTATTATGTGGTTGTTTCCGGCTCATGTCTGCCATCAGATACTTCTGTTTTTGTAAGCTTAAATGTTGATACCTCTATAGTAATTCTTTCAGAACCAATCAATCAAATAGCTTGTAGTGGCAGTTCTGTAAGTTTTACAGTATCGGCTATTGGTTCTGGTCTTAGTTTTCAGTGGAGAAATGGTCTCAACGATGTATTGGATGGTGCTACCATTTCAGGTGCAACAACAGATACTCTTACCATCAACCCTGTTAGTTTGGCTGATGCTTCTTCAAATTATTATGTTGTTCTTACTGGAGTATGTCTTTCAGATACTTCCATCTCAGTTTCATTGATTGTTGATACAGCTACCAATGTCACTACAGAACCTATAGATCAGACTGTTTGTGAAGGAAATTCTGTTAGTTTTTCAGTCGTTGCTACCGGTACTGCTATTAGTTACCAGTGGAGAACAGGACCAACAGATGTAATTAACTCTGCTTCTGTTTCAGGAGCAACAACAAATACTTTGACCATTAATCCGGTTCAGATTTCAGTAACTCCTTTAAGTTATTATGTCGTTGTTACGGGAACTTGTTTGCCAAATGATACGTCAATAGAGGTAACTCTTACCATCAATTTGAATCCAGTATCCATCGCTACCAGTAATTCGCCTGTTTGTGTGGGTAATCCTGTTGAGTTTTATGCTCAAACCGAAACCAATGCCAGTTATTTATGGAACGGTCCCAATGGATACATTTCTACAGCACAAAATCCAGTGATTGTTTCTGCAGTACTCGCAGATGCAGGAGCATACTCATTAATTGTTTCAGTTGTTGGCTGTACATCAGACACATCGGCCATTACTCTGGAGATAAATAATTGTGTAGCGACTGTTGAATTACACATTCCTGAAGGTTTTTCACCGGATAACGATGGAATAAACGATGTATTTTTCATCAGAGGTCTGGAGAATTATCCTAACAACAGTGTTGATATTTACAATCGCTGGGGCAACAAAGTGTTTAGTGCATCACCTTATATGAACAACTGGGATGGCACTTCGCAGAATAACTTAAGCGTAGGTGGAGACAAATTGCCTACTGGCACATACTTTATTCTCTTTAATCTGGGCGATGATTCTGATATCTACAAGGGAACCATTTACCTGAACAGATCAAACTAACGGAGAACCATAAAATAATTATTTCATAAAAAAGAAAATAAAATGAAAACAATAAAAAGAATATCTTTTCTCCTGGTTCTGGTTTTGGGAAGTTTAACCGGCAATGCCCAGCAGAATCCAATGTATACTCATTACATGAACAATACTCTGGTAGTAAATCCAGGGTATGCCGGGAGTCGTGACGCCCTAACCATTACAGCTCTTCATCGCTCTCAGTGGGTTGGTTTTGATGGAGGTCCGTCGACACAAACGCTCACATTACACAGCCCTATTTGTAATGAACATACTGGAATAGGATTGTCTGTTTTAAACGACAAAATTGGACCCACCAATAACACATCTGCTTTTTTCCATTATGCTTATAGAATGAATCTGACAAAAAAATCGAAATTGGCTTTGGGCTTAAGTGGTGGAGTTAATATTTTTCAGGCCGAATTGAATACCCTTGAGTTGGATCAGCAGACCGATCCTTCGTTTCAGACGAATATAAGTAACAAAGTGACGCCCAATTTTGGCGTGGGTGCTTATTATTCACGGGAACGATTTTATGCCGGAATTTCTGTGCCTTACTTATTGCAGAATGGCTATTCGGAAGTTATTCAGTCTAATGGGAATACCTTGATTTCTAAAGAACAACGTCATTATTTTTTAATCGCAGGGGCGTTATTTAATTTATCCGACAATTTAAAGTTCAAACCCACAACATTAGTTAAAATGACTCCAGCAGCCCCGATTCAAGCCGACTTTACAGCATCTTTTATTATTGCAGATAAATTGTTGCTGGGAGCCATGGTTCGCACAGGAGATGCTTTTGGAGCTTTGATTGGATTTAATATTACTGAACAGCTTCAACTCGGTTATTCTTACGATTGGTCATACGGACTAAAAACTTCAAAATATAATCAGGGAAGTCACGAGATTATGCTGCGATACGACTTTATCTATGCCAGTAAAAAGCAAATTCACTCACCCAGAAATTTTTAAATAAAATAATACGATAAATTATGAAAAAACTAATTTTCACTATAATGGCATTTGTCGGTATTCTTGCCGGTATAAATGCTCAGGAGATATCGAGTAAAGAAACAAAAGGGGATAAATACTATTTTGTGTATGCCTTCGATAAAGCCATTGATTGTTACACGCATGCAAAGTACTTAAGCGTTGAAAGTCAGCGCAAACTGGCGCAAAGTTATTACAATATGGGGATGAATGCAGAATCAGAGCCTGTTTGGGCAAAGATTATCTCAAATGATTTAAGGGTTTTAGACAATGATTATTATGATTATGCTATGACCCTAAAAGCCAATGGTAAATACGATGAATCCAATATCTGGATGGAAAAATTCCGCAGTCGCAAGCCCGGTGATACCCGTGCGCAGAGTTATGCAAACAACAATGGTAATATGTCATATCTGAAGGCAGATAATGGTATATATAAATTAAAAGTCCAGGATATTAATACGAATGGCGATGATTTTGGAATATGTTATTATAAAGACAAAGTGGTATATTCTACCACTAAAACTGGCACCAAAATGATCGTTAGAAAGAACAATTGGTCGGGAAAACCTTATTGGGATATGTATATTGCCGATATTGAAAAAGGTCAATTGACGAATCCTAAAAATTTTAACAAAGATTTCAATGGAAAATTTCACGATGGACCTGCCAGTTTCAGCAATAAAGGCAACTATATAGCTTACACAAGAAACAATTACGACAACAAGCGTAAAGATAAAGTGGTGGAGCTTCAGATTTGCTTTAGTACTTATAAAAACGACAAATGGTCTGATCCGGAAATGTTTTATCTGAACAATCAGGATTATTCTGTAGGACAGCCTTCTTTAACTGAAGATGGCAATACCATGTACTTCGCCAGTGATATGGCAGGTGGATTTGGCGGAGCCGATCTTTATAAGGTCACCAGAGTAGGCACAGGTGCATGGGGAAACCTTGTAAACTTAGGGAATAAAATTAATACCGAAGGCGACGAAATGTTTCCGAATATTGATGAAAAAACCAATACACTGTATTTTGCATCCAACGGTCATTTTGGACTGGGCGGATTGGATATTTTTAGTTCTAAAGTTTTTGAATCGGGTTACGACAAGGTATACAATGCCGGTTACCCTTTGAATACTCAGTATGATGATTTTGCTGCAGTTATTAATGATTCATTAAATGAAGGTTTTTTTACTTCCAACAGAGTTGAAGGTAAAGGCGGAGACGATATTTATGCTTTCGATTTATTGGAAGTAATGGACAGTCCATTAGCAGATGTTGTGTTTTCGGTCAATGCACCGCTCAATATACCCGCAAAACGTGTGGTGAGAGAAACCTTTCCTATTCGTAATTATATCTTTTTCACCCTTGGCTCAACCGAGATTCCTGATCGTTACGTTTTGCTGAAAAAAGATCAGGTAAAAGAGTTTAAGGAAACTAATTTGGAAGTTTTTGCTCCAAAAAAGCTTTCGGGTCGATCTGCAAGACAAATGACTGCCTATTATAATATTATGAATATTCTGGGCGATCGTATGGGTAAGAATCCTGGTGCAAACATTACTCTCATAGGATCTTCTGAAAAAGGCCCTGAGGACGGAAAACTTATGGCTGAATCTGTAAAAAAATATCTTGTGGATATTTTTGGCATCAGTCCTACACGCATTGCAATTGAAGGACGTGACAAACCAAAGCTTCCTTCAGAAAAAATCGGTTTTACCAAAGAACTTGATCTTCTTCGTGAATGCGATCAGAGAGTTACAATTGAAAGTAGTTCGCCGGCATTATTGATGGAATTCCGAAGTGGTCAGGACGCTCCTCTCAAACCGGTCGAAATAGTTGCCGTTGAGGAAGCTCCACTTGATAGCTATGTTTCATTTTGTGTTGATGGTGGAAAAGATACGCTTAGTTCATGGTCATTATCTATAAAAGATAGTGCAGGTGTTACACAGAAATTTGGTCCCTATGTGTTGGAACGGATTTTTTTATCCGGAAAATCTATATTGGGAACCCGAGCTCAGGGTGATTATACAGTGACTATGACAGGTCAGACAACCACAGGATTGGAAGTAATTAAAGATACTACAGTACATATGGTGTTATGGGTTCCTTCCGAGAAAGAAGAAGGTATGAGATTCAGTGTTATTTATGAATTTAATTCATCGGATGCCATAAAAATCTATGAAAAATATTTGTCTGAAGTCGTTGTACCTAAAATCCCTATTGATAGTAAAGTCTACATTGCAGGTTATACCGATGTTGTCGGAATCGAATCACACAACCTTAAGCTATCAATGGCCAGGGCTAACGATGTAAAAGATATAATGAAAACAGCTCTTAGTAAAGCTGGAAGAACAGATGTTACTTTTAAAGTAGATGGTTATGGTGAGGATACGAATCATTCGCCCTTTGAAAATGGTTTACCCGAAGAGCGTTTTTATAACAGAACTGTTGTAATAGAAGTTGTTCCCAAGAATTAGTACGAATTTATAACTATTTAAAAGTGGAAGTTTGGAAATCAGACTTCCACTTTTTCATTGAATTTAATCAGAATGATTTTAAGTACTAGGCATGGTCATGAATAATCATAGTCCTCTAATGATGTTAGTAATTCCTTTGTTTACTTAACGTCGTTTTGGAAGAAAATCAAGCTAACTTCTTTTTTAGACGTGTAAAAGTGTGAATATTACAACTAATACACATTCAGATGTAACATTAACAGACGTCGTTTGATGCACCTTTGTATATGAAAAGGCGCAATAAAACCATGAAATTAAAAGCCAGTGAAACGGCTGGTCCTCCCGTTGGTTTTAAGGGTAAATTGAAACAGAAGTATGCTTTTTTGATAGGAGATAATTCAATGTTCGATGAAGGAAGAAAAGAAGAAAAATTTGAACAAGACAGCATTCCTGAGAAAGTACGTAAGTCATTCCTGAAAAGATTATTCGGGATATAAAGAAGTTAAATAAGTGGGCTAAAATCTAAAATACAGAAAGTTATGGGAAATTTACTTTATACAATCGCAATTATTCTGATTATCATTTGGGCAGTAGGATTCTTCGCCTTCAGTACGGGTGGAATTATTCATGTGCTTCTGGTGATTGCTGTTATTGCAATACTACTTAGAATCATCAAAGGATCAAAACAATTTTAAAATAACCAATAAATAATTAAATTATGAGTACAGAAAAAGTATTAATCGGTGTTTTGGCTGGCGTTGCTGCTGGTGCAATATTAGGAATCCTTTTTGCTCCGGCAAAAGGTTCAGATACACGTAAGAAAATTTCAAGAAAGAGTGCAGATTTTACAGATGCTATCAAAGATAAATTTGATGATCTGATTGAAACTATCTCTGAAAAATTTGAAAGCGTTAAAGAAGATGTTTCTGAAATGACAGACAAAGAGCACCCAAAAACTGAGAAGGTTTAACAAAGACCGGAAAGGAGTACCTAATAATTCTAAAATGAGTAATCATTTTTTGAAATACAGGTGCTCTTTTTTTAGATTTCGTTTCATTGAACAATAGAGATCAGAAGTTATAATAAAATTAAAAAAACACCTGCTATGATTGAAAAAGACAAATTATTAGAGCCTTTACTTGAAAGCGCAACCGAATATGGTAAAACAACATACGAGTTGATTAAACTAAAAATTCTTGACAAATCCTCTGATGTGATTTCGTCAATAATACCTCATTCCGTAGTATTTGTTTTATTTACCTCATTCCTGATTTTCCTAAATTTAGGACTGGCTTTTTGGCTCGGACAAATCTTTGGAAGTACATATCTTGGGTTTTTTGTTGTGGCAGCTTTTTATGGAGTTGTTGGAATTCTTTTACACTTCTTTTTTCATAATTGGATTAAGAAAAGTATTTGTAACGCTATTATTAAACAGGTCTTAAATTAAATTTTATGCAAAATATTACAAATATTGAAGAATTGAAACAAGCCATACAGCTTTTGGAAGAAGAACAATCTTTGAAAACACAGGCATTAAAAGATCAATTTTTTATCACCTACGAGGGTTTGAAACCCATCAATATTCTTAAAAATACTGTGAGCGACATGGTCACAACACCATTATTACTTAATAATTTAATCAGTACAGCTACTGGAATGGTCACAGGTTACGTCTCTAAAAAGTTTTAGTAGGATCTAATGGCGGAGCATTTAGAAAACTCCTTGGTTCTTTTGTTCAGTTTGGTGTATCTAATATGGTATCCAAATACCCCGAGGCCATAAAATCTGTCGGCCAATATTTTTATAATAGTATATTCTCAAAACAAAAGGAGTCCCCAGAGGATGGCGAAAGTATTTGAACAACCTTTTTATATTAAAGCGGTTATTTTTTTGATAGGAATTACTGCTTTAATGGCCATATTATTTATTGCCAAGAGTATTATTGTACCCATAATATTTGCAGTAATTATTGCTATATTACTTCATCCGTTGGTTAACTTTTTTGCTCGATTTAGAATAAATAGAATACTATCTATCATATTTGCTTTATTATTGACATTTATTGTTTTGGGTGGCTTTGTTTCTCTTATTTTTTCTCAGGCATCCAGTTTTGGCGACTCCTGGCCCATGCTCGTTGATAAGTTTACAGAAGTATTAGATCAGTCCATTACATGGGCATCCGGGTATTTTGACATTAATCCAACCAAAATTAAAGGTTGGGTTGCCAGCACCAAAAGTGAAATTATCGATATCAGTAGCAGTTCCATAAAACAAACACTTACAACCATTGGAGGTGGTCTGGTGATTATGTTTTTAGTACCGGTTTATGTTTTTCTGATTTTGTTTTATCATCCCCTTTTGCTTGAGTTTATTCACAGATTATTTGCTAAGTATAATTTGAAAGAAGTAAGTGAAGTTGTGACTCAGATTAAAACTGTAATTCAGCGCTATCTTATCGGACTGGTCATAGAAGCTGCCATAATAACAGTCATGTATTCAGTGGCTTTGTTTGCTCTGGGTGTTGACTACGCTATTTTATTAGGAATTATTGGCGCAGTATTAAATATGATTCCCTATATTGGAGGTATTGTTGGAGTCGCATTACCAATGATTGTTGCTTTGGCTACTTTGCCATCCGGATTCACAGCTCTTTATATACTTATCATTTATTATATTATTCAGTTGATCGACAATAATTATATTGTTCCAAAAATCGTGGCTTCCCAAGTGAAAATCAATGCCTTGTTTTCAATAATTGTTGTCATTGCTGGTAATGCATTGTGGGGTATACCCGGAATGTTTCTTTCTCTCCCTCTGCTGGCAATCATTAAGCTAATATTCGATCATATCGAATCATTAAAACCCTGGGGATTTCTGCTGGGAGATACTATGCCACCCTTGCCCATACTCAAAATTAAACCCATGTTTAAGAAAAAAGCGAAATCGCAGAAGTGAATGTTCTCGACCAAAAGAATTAATTAAATTTGTTGTATTGTTTTTCTCTCTGTATAATTTGAGATGGTGGGACAGATTACTATTTAAATGCGATTTCTTTAAATATTTGATCTCTCT
>PHDH01000143.1 GCA_002840935.1 Bacteroidetes bacterium HGW-Bacteroidetes-21
GAGACGATGCAGAACGCACCCTGCGAACATCAGTTGCGCCGTTTACGGCGGTTTCTATGGGGAAAGTGACCAGACGCTCAACTTCTTCCCCTGCCATACCATGTGCATCTGTCATGACAACTACAGTCGGGGCAGTGAGGTCTGGGAACACATCTACATCCATGTTTTTTGCAGTGCGTAGTCCGAAAACTATCAGAACCACTGCACACAACAAGATAAAGAACTTGTTGCTTATTGAAAACATTATGATTTTATTTAACATAGCTCTAGTTTTTAATGGTTATGACCAGAATGCGGGTCTAACGCATTTGTTGCCTGTGCAAGTTTTACCTGAATAGCTCCATTTGTCACAATGCGTTCATTTTTACTTATTCCGCTAACAATCTCGGTTCTGATCCCATCTGTAACACCTATTGTCACCTCCTTTTTCTCGAATAATTCCGGGTTAATCTGAACTAATACTGAATAAATCCCTTGTTCTTCAAGAATAGCTGTCACAGGTACAGTAATTATTTTAGAGTTTGACAGCGTTTTCAAATACAGTTCAACAAAACCTCCTGAAAGAAAACTGCCAACATTATCAATTTGCAAACTGACCGGAATTAAATAATTATCATCATTTGTACTTTTCCCATACGAAAGAATCTTTCCGTTTAATTCTTCAAGAGTATATGATTTATTATCATAAATCGTTCTGATGTTTGCAGATGATATTGAACCAAGTACGGATAAGTACTTTTGCTGAACATCGGCTTGAAGCAACAAAGTTTTGTTTGTCGTAACTGACAACAAAGGTTGTCCAGCTTCAACAAACTGGCCATTAGTCACATAAAGTTGCTTTAGATACCCTGAGATAGGACATGAAACAGATTGACCAGAAATGCTAAAATTTTTGCTAAAAGTTTCAAATGCTACTTTTGCATTTTCATATTCGTTTTTTGCTGCTATAAGGTCTTTTTCAGATACAATTTTATCAACTACAAGTTCTTTTAGACGGTCATAATCTGCTTTTGCTTTGTTGTAGTTATTCTGAGCCTCTGCATAACGAACCGTAGAGTTATTATCAGCAAGTCCGCTTCCTGTGATAGTAAATAAAGTTTGACCGGCATTTACATTGATTCCCTCAAGTATATTTCCCCCTGAAAACAGTATCATTCCATCTGTCTTTGCCGATACAACAGTGATATCTCCTTGAGCGGATTTTACCTGAGCCGTAGTTTTTATGACCTGTCCGAAAGGTTCATATAAAGGAAGAGCTGTTTCAAAATTAATTTTCCAAGACTGTTCTTTTGTAAATACTATTGTATTTGTTTTTGAAAGAGCCAGCTTATTTGCAGCTTCTTCAGCTGTTGTTTTATCAGAATAAACTGAAATGCCATCAGCCGTTAACTGAAATGATCCTTTTGAAGTTTTTATATCAAAAATAATCTTACCCGTTCCGGCTGTTTTGGGTCTGAGATTAAAGCTAAAAATACCTTTTCGTGTAGGCTTATCGAGTGTTTCTGTTGTTTCAGACGATCCGATAATCAGCCTTATAGTTACACTACCACTGTCGAGTGCCTTAAATGAAGGCAAATGTGAGAAATGCGATAACACATTACTGCTATCACCTACAACAAAAGGATCTGCTTCAGCAAAAAGCTCAAATTCGTTGCTGTATGCAGTAATTTTAAGTTTAGGAGATTCACTGCCATGTGAATCAGTGCTTTCGCTTTTATTCTGGCTGCAACCTAAAAGGAACAGGCTAAAAAGCAGGAAATATATGAATATAATTTTCATTTTCTGAAATGATTTCGTTTATGAATAAATACAGATTTGCCGGCATTTGAAAAAATGCCATGAGAACTTGTCTCAGGAATAGAGAGGAGGGGCACGCAATCCGCAGCTAGAGAAGTTTGGATTGCTTTGCATGATAATATAGTATGAAATTCCCGGCAAGTCGGGGATTTGCTCTGGTGGTTCAATAAAAACATTAAAAATTGAAACTGCATACATGCAATTCCGGACGTTTGCCAGTTCATTATCATTATCGGCCATAAGGAATGATAATGATGTAGTTCTAGCTAGGATCACATTTTCTAGCAGACAAAAATCTTCAGATTCATTATGATGGTCGCCGTCATTTTCGTGATCATGATGATGGGCTGTTGTATTTTGATCATGATGCGAATGAGTGCTGATGGGTAATATGTCAGCAACATGACCTCCCTCGTGTTCATGCGGAAGAACTGCATGCGCAAGGAACAAAACATATGCTACTAATAATAAAATCCTAACAGGGTGCTTTATCATTTGTTGCAAAATTAATAATAAAGTTTCGAAATCGACCTATTAAAAATCTGTAAATAACGTCAGCCTCATCAGTTGTTCATTCTATATCATCAATTTATTTAAGCCCTTAACTTAAACATCTCTTCAATCAGGAATGATTTAGATTGAAATTGTTTTAAATTTGCTTTAAATATTAAAACTATGCTCCCGGAAAGTGTTCATTATATTAACAAGGATTCAGAACTATCATCTGTATTGATGAAATATCCTGTATCTGTTCTTTTTATCGAACATTTCGGGATTCATTTGCCATTAAGTACAAAAACAATTAAAGAGATTTGCGAAGAATATAAAATCAATCCTGAACTATTTTTAACACTACTTTATATTTACATTGATGACAGCCGAAGTTCAATACCCGTGCTCGGTACCAGCGATGTGCCACAGATAATCTTTTATCTTAAGAACTGTCATAATTATTACCTTCAGGAGATTTATCCTGAGATACTGGATTTAATTAAGACTATACACAGTAATAAAAATACTCCGGAAATTTCACTGATAAAAAAGTTTTTTGAGGATTATTTTAATGAAGTAAAAGAGCACCTTGACTATGAAAACGATGTTGTTTTTCCTTATATGACCCTTTTATATGACTGCATATTAAAGAATAAGAAATGCAATCCGGCCAGCGGATTCTCTGTGACAGAATACAAGACGCACCATGATGACATTGAAGAAAAAATAACCGATCTGTTAAATCTGCTTATTAAATATTTACCTGCCGATGCTGACCAGAAAGCACGAAGAAAATTGTTCAGCAGTCTTACTAACCTTGATCATGACCTGAAAATTCATACCAAGATCGAAAACCTTGTATTGATTCCTATGGTAGAAGAAATGGAAAAACAGCTTGGATAGTATATGAACAAATTACCAACCATAATAATTATTGAATCATCCCGGGTAGTATTTGAAGGGCTTAATCAGATAATTCTGAATTCTGGAATAAAATGCCAGATTAGACAAGTCGTAAGTATTAGCGAGGCTCAGAGTTTATTAGTTTCAAGATCATCATTTGTTGTGATAATTAATCCCTCATTTATCCAGAACAATATAAAGGAATTCACAAGTATTAAGAATAACTGGGAAAATGTCAGGTGGATCGCATTTATTTACATGTATCTAGACAAGCAGATACTTGAGTTATTTAATGGAATAATAAATATTACCGACAACCCATCCTCAATATCATACACAATTAAAAATGCAATTTCATCTGAAAATCCTGCCAATGCCTCTGTTTCTGAAAATATTCTGAGCGACAGGGAAGTTGACGTATTGAGATTAATTGCTGAGGGACTTTCAAATAAAGAAATTGCATGTAAACTGAATATAAGTATAAATACTGTTATTACACATCGAAAAAATATATCTCAGAAAACAGGGATAAAATCAGCATCCGGCCTTACTATTTATGCTGTTTTAAACAAGTACATTTCACTGGATTCATCAAATTAGTATCATCAGTAATGATGATACCGGAATGAAATATCATCATTTCGCGGGATGTTAAATGCAGACCTGACTCTCTAATTTTGCAGTATCTAATTTGTGTGAAAAATGAGATCAGCATCATTTGTATTATTAATGTTTGGCCCGACTTTAAGTTTATTTTCACAGCACACAGATAGTATTCTTGATAGAAGCATTAGTGTAACTGCTGGCTACATAAGCGACAATGTAAAAAACATTTCTGGGGGAATAGAGCAGGAATATGGTTATTTAGGAATGGCAACATTTGACCTCTACTTTATTTCTGATAAATCCGGTTTATGGAAAAACGGAGTTTTTTATGTAAAAGCTGTAAATACACATGGCTCAGTTCCCTCATCTGAATTTATTGGCGATGTACAAATTGTATCCAACATAGAGGCAGGAAATCACACCTATATTCAGGAAATGTGGTACAGGCACAGTTCTGGTCGTATTGAATTTACTGTCGGTTTACAGGACCTGAATTCAGATTTTGCAAATACTGAGAACGGGGCTCTTTTTTTAAATTCTTCTTTTGGCGTTTCTCCGGTAATATCTGGTAACATATCAGCTCCTATCTTTCCTCTTACCACAATCGGACTGACAGCAAACTGGAACTTAACTGGCGAAAGTTCGTTACTTATGGCACTTTACGATGGTAGACCTTCAGGATTTGACACTAATCCATATAATCTCAGATGGAATTATCATAGAGGAGACGGGATGCTTGCTATTTCTGAGTTTCAGCATATAACTGGAATTAAAGACAACCCCGGCTTATATAAGCTGGGGATATTTGCTCATAATCATATTCTTGAGAAGAATTTTTCAGAAAACTATCAGGACTCCGCTTACAATAATGTAGTTGGGCTTTACATTCATGGTGATCAGCAGATATGGACAAACAATTCAAAACATGTCGGATTCTTTTTTCAGGGAGGGATCAGTCCGTCAGAAACAGTAATGCACAACTCATATTTAGGTCTTGGAATTAAAGCCTCGGGTTTTCTCAGCAGATCGTACAATGATGAAATTGGGCTGGCAATTGCACGCGCAGGGATTACATCTGGTCAGGGATGCGAAACGACAATTGAACTAACCTGGAAAAACAAAATACATGAGAAGATATCTGTACAGCCTGATTTACAATATATAATTCATCCGTCCGGGAGATTAAGTAATTTAAAAAATAGTTTAACCGGAATCATCAGGATAGAAATCTCCATAAAATAATCTATTATGAAACTCTCAGAACTATCAGACAATAGTAAAGTTGTAATAATCAAAGTCACGGGTCACGGTGCTTTTCGGAAGAGGATAACTGAAATGGGATTCGTTAAAGGGAAGTATGTTACTGTTATTAAAAATGCCCCTTTGCAGGATCCGATTGAATACGAAATTATGGGATACCATATTTCCCTGCGGAGAAGTGAAGCATCAATGATTGAAGTAACATATTACAATGAGCAGGAGGACACGCAAACCATAAATTATAACGGAATTTTTGATGATCAAAAGCAGAAAATATCAATAAAGGAAAAATGCAATACAATCAATATTGCCCTTGTGGGGAACCCAAACTGCGGTAAAACAACATTGTTTAATTTTGCATCTGGCTCACACGCAAAAGTTGGTAATTATGGTGGTGTAACAGTAGATTCTAAAGAGGCAATGGTAAAATCGGGCGATTATAAAATAATAATAACTGATCTTCCCGGAACATATTCAATTACTGAATTCACACCTGAAGAACTTTTTGTACGGAACCATATTACTGAAAATGCCCCGGATATTGTGGTAAATGTTATCGATGCTTCGAACCTTGAGCGGAATTTATTCCTTACTACGCAGCTGATAGACATGAATATTAAAGTAATTATTGGCCTTAACATGTACGATGAGCTGGAGCAGAAAGGAGTAAAACTCAATCATACCGAACTGGGAAGAATGCTTGGAATTCCAATTATTCCTACAGTTGCAGTAAATGGCAAGGGAATATCTGAATTATTCAGTAAGATAATCGACGTATATGAAGACAAAGATCCTGTTGTGCGCCATATACATATTAACTATGGCAGTTTAATTGAACGCTCAATAAAACAAATTCAAGCGGAACTTAAGAAAAACAATGAATTTGCCGACCGTTTCTCAACCAGGTACATAGCTATAAAACTACTGGAGAAGGAAAGTACTACAGAGAAACTTGTAAGTTCATTAAGTAATTCAAGTAATATCATACAGAAAGTAAAAAATGAGATTCGAAAACTTGAAGAAGAATACAACGAAAGATCTGAAACCATTATAACAGATGCAAAATATGGATTTATTTCAGGGGCATTGCTTGAGACCAGTTCAGGAGAAATTGGACATTCACTTAGAAAAAGAATAGATATCGATCATTTGCTTACCCACAAATTCTGGGGTTTTCCCATTTTCTTTTTTTTCATGTGGCTGATGTTTCAGGCAACTTTCACTTTAGGGAGTTTTCCTATGGAATGGATAGAAACAGGGGTTTCTGAATTCGGATCTTGGGTCGGCCAGATAATGCCCGAAGGAGCACTGCATGACCTTCTTAAAGATGGAATAATTGCAGGAGTTGGTGGTGTAATTGTTTTTCTTCCAAATATTCTGCTTCTGTTCTTCTTTATTTCACTGATGGAAGATACAGGTTATATGTCACGTGTCGCATTTATTATGGATAAACTTATGCATAAGATAGGACTCCATGGCAAATCATTTATTCCACTCCTCATGGGCTTCGGTTGTAATGTTCCTGCAGTTATGGCAACAAGGACGTTAGAAAACAGGAAAGACCGCCTGATGACTATGTTAATAACGCCATTCATGTCGTGCAGTGCAAGATTGCCTGTATATGTGCTGATGACATCCGCTTTCTTTCCTGATAATCAGGGACTAGTTCTGTTTTCAATATATATTATCGGTATAGTACTGGCAGTATTAATTGCACTTGTCCTGAAAAAAACAATATTTGCAAAACAGGATGTGCCTTTTGTAATGGAATTGCCACCATACCGGATCCCGACTATAAAAAATACTATCAGGCATATGTGGTTTAAAAGTTCTCAGTATTTGCGAAAAATGGGATCGGTTATCCTCATTGCTTCTATCCTCATATGGGCATTAAGTTATTATCCAAGAAATGTAGAATATAGTTCAGACTTCAAGCAGCAAATATCTAATGTTAACTCTGATACCCTTTTGGCCGACTCAATAAAAAACATGAAAATTTATGATATTGAATTGCGTATGCAAAGCGAACATCAGGAACGATCGTATATTGGAAGTCTTGGAAAATTCATTGAGCCTGCTATTAGACCTCTTGGCTTTGACTGGAAAATTGGTATAAGTATCCTTACAGGACTTGCTGCTAAAGAAATAGTTGTGGGATCGATGGGAGTATTATATCAGGCAGAAATGAACGCTGACGAAAGCTCTGCAGCACTTAAAGATAAACTTCAGCAACAAATACACACAAGTGGTGAACTTAATGGTAAAAAGGTATTTACTCCTCTTGTCGCTTTTGGTTTTATGCTTTTTGTATTGATATATTTTCCATGCGTTGCAGTTATTGCCGCTATAAAAAAAGAAGCAGGATGGAGATGGGCGGTATTTGCAATGATCTACACTACTGCAATTGCCTGGATTGTAGCTTTTGTAACATATTCAATCGGTAGTCTTTTTTAATAACTAATTATTATGATCCAGAACACTATTACACTACTAATTGTATTAATTGCTGCAATTTTTGTAATTGCTAATATTCTTCGTTCCCTGAAATCTAAAAAGACCTGCGAATGCGACAATTGCAGTGGATGCGAACTAAAGGACATCATTAACAAAAAGAAGAGCCCAGGAAATATCTGAAACCTTTGTCTTTTATTTTCCCTTGGTTAGAAGATTTTACAAGATAATTTGATTAATCCTCTTATAAGCCTTCTATTTTTGACATTAAATTTTTCAAAGGATGTTGCGTGTGGTAAAACGTAAAATATTTTTATCGTTAAACCTGCCTTCTAATTATAAAAAAAACATGAATTCCTTATTTGTAAATAAATATATAGCAAAATTATAATATTGTTCATCGCTCAGTCTTGCTAAAAAATATTCAAGCATGCACATTTTTACTCAATTTCCCGCAATCTTGCGAAATCTTCCACAAGTAGGTTTTTAAATCGTCGGAACTTTGCAGTGTTTACTTATTGTTTCATTAAAACCACTGTATATGAATATCGACAAAAATCGACCAGTTTACTCTCTCAGCGTTGAAGAGTTTATTGAGCTGAATCAGGAAATTCTTTCTGGCATTTCCAGAAAAGATAGTGAAGCTCCAACAAGAACCGGAGACATCATGAATGTTGACGAAGCAGCAGCTTACCTTAAAATGGCAAAACAGACCGTTTATTCAATGGTGTCACGCCGACTGCTGCCTTATTTTAAAAGGGGTAAAAGAGTTTTCTTCAGAAAAGAAGAATTGCTTTCCTGGCTTGAAAAAGGCCGGAAGTACACAAAGGAGGAAATTCAGTCGGATAATTTCAAACTTGGGTAATATGGATAATAACGCGCTTTCATCTGTTGCCGGACTGGAGCGAATTATAATTGGACTCGCTCAGGGATTGCAGAAATATGCTCAAAAAGAATGTGCTAATGAAATGTATGTCAGGAAGCAAAACGAACTTATTCTTGACCTTACAAAGTTATACAATCAGTTATCGGGTTTGAAGTATCTAGAGTTATGGGTAGATATTGAAGACCGTATAGAAAGACTTGAGAAATTCGATCCGGAACTGAATGCACACACTATTGTGATTCATACCAAACCTTCAAATAGAAACAATTATTCTTTCATTGAAATTAATCCCTTTACATCATGATATATTTTGAACCGGTAACTATTGAGAAAAAAAATGGCTCATCTGTTGCTTCTGATCAGGGGATTCAGGTGGATAATCCAAAAATTGAAACAATTCCTATCAGAACCGCTGTTCAAAGACTCTTGGATGCACGGAATCTTCCTGAAGTAAAGAAATTGTTTTCAGTTATCTGGCAGAGCAACGAGCTGCATTTAATGTTTGCAGACACAGGAATTGGTAAAAGTATCCTGGCAGTTGCCCTGGCCGATTCATTAAGTAAAGGCCATAGTTTTATCGGACTCGAAAATGATCACGATTCACTCAGAGTTCTTTATTACGATTTTGAGTTATCCGACCGACAGTTTCGCAAACGCTATTCAGATGAGACAGGAAATGAATACAACTTTAGCCAAAACTTTTTTATTGATACCATTGACTTTGCAGACCTGATGACAAAATACCCCGGCAGAAAACTGGATAGTCTGTTGAACCAGAAATTAAGGCAAGATATTGAGGATTATAAAGCACAGGTTTTAATCATTGACAACCTTACCTATTTAAGCGGTCAAAGCACACAGGACACTCAAATTGCACTAGAAGTCATGCGCCGACTTAATGAAATGAAGCATCAGTACGATCTTTCCATTCTGGTGTTGGCTCATACCCCAAAACGCAGTATGTGCACACCCATTACAATAAACGATCTGGCCGGGAGTAAACATCTCAGCAATTTTGCCGACAGCGTATCGGCTATTGGAAAAAGCATTAAAGGGAAAAGTATTCGATATATAAAACAGGTAAAGCCAAGTCGTAGCAGCGAAATCCTTTTTGACACAGATAATGTGCTCTGCTGTGAGATCTCAAAACACAATACTATACTTACGTTCGATCATCTTGGTTTTTCTCCTGAAAAGGAACACCTGAACCTTGATCCGGTCAAACAGAAGAATGAACAAAAAGAAGCAGCCAGTGAATTACGCAGACAAGGTAAATCTGTAAGAGAAATAGCCGATCAATTAGGAATACCATCAACAACAATTTTCAGATGGATACAGACAGAAGTGTTCCATCCGGAACAAATGGAACAAACGGAACAGTTGGAACAAAATGGAACAGATGGAACAGCACCATTCTAAAAAGTGGAACAGCAAATGGAACAGTTATATAATACTGATAATATGAATAATAATGATTATTTCGGATTTAGTGTTCCACTTGTTCCATTCCACAGTGGAACGGAACAGTTGGAACAGATGGGGATCATTCCCGGTTTTTCCGGATTGATATATCAACAATTTTTTAATTTAAAACCAAAATCTTATGAAAACGCGATCTTTTGAAGTTCCGGCTGACATGATGCCGGAATTTGCCGAAATTCTCGGAGAACATGAACTGGATAATACTATTCAGGGCATTAACGACGACAACGAAATCCTAATTGATGTGGACTACGATCCAGACGACAGGGATGCAGTAATGGAAC
>PHDH01000144.1 GCA_002840935.1 Bacteroidetes bacterium HGW-Bacteroidetes-21
ACGGGCAGCAGAATTTTTATGAACTGGACAACTTTGGTCAGCTAAATGCCAGCATTATTCACACTTTCTTTCATAAAAAACTCACTATTTCATTACATGCCAGAGATATACTCAGAACCATGGAGACGAAATTCAAACTCGATCAGGGGGGCATTGAAACATATGGTAGCAGGTATTCAGATAACCAGCGATTTGGAATTAATATCCGCTATAATTATGGAGTGAAAGCCAAAGAAGAGCGTAAAGGTATGCCCGGCTTTGAGCAAGTCCAGTAGCTTTATGGGAAATCGATATTTGTTTTTTTAGAAATTAAATGAATATTGTAAGGAAACATTACGTGGTGCTCCGATATCACCGGGACGTCCCATATATTCTGCATTAAGTATGTTCTTGCAACTGATGGTCAAACGGGAATATTCGGTGAGATTATAAGCCAGACGGAAATCAAAAACAATATAGCCTTTATTATGTTTAGCCCGATATTCCTTGAGTCCGGGAAGTAGTTCTGGTCCACTTGAGCCACCAAAGAGAGAGCCTTCAAATGCTTCATCAATATTGATCATGTTGCTCCGGTATAGCATCGATGCCCCTATAGAAATGTTGTTATATCTGACCTCTAGATCTGCTTTGGCAGAGTGATAGTAACGATATTTTAGAATTCTTTCGTTGGTAGATTTAGTAGAATCTTGATTTAAGTCGATAGGATTAGTGAAAGTGTAGCCTGCCAATAGAGTTGCAGGAAGACCGAATAAAGTTCCTGCGCCAGTTATGGTCATATCTATTCCGGTAATTTTTGCGCGACCTACATTGATTGATTGAAATCCCAGTGCCTCAAATCCGTTCAATCCAATAATGACAAGGTCGGCAGAATCTGAGGGATCCAGTTTTTTAAAGGTCTCGGGATCATAAAAGCCGAACGTAAACTCCATCATTTCGCGGTATTCTTGCCAGAATCCGGCAACATCGATGTATCCGTTCCAGTTACTCACTTTAAATCCTTGTTTAATGCCAATTTCACCGCTCCAGCCCGTTTCAGCCTTAAGTTTGGGGTTTGGGAAAATTTTAAGCAAAGAAAGATTGGTCGAAATATATTTTTCGGCAATACTCGGAAATCTATATCCTTGACCATAACTTGCCCTCAGAAAAGTGTATTTAGCCAGTTCGTAACTTGTACCTAATCTGAATACAGGCTGTACAGGTAAATCTTTAATAGTGTCTCCATCAATAACGGATTTTGACTCTTCTCTGTCAATTTTAAAGTACTCGCCACGCAGACCTCCCGACACATTCAGTTTTTTATACTTCCAGTCGAGTTGGGCATATATTGCAATGTTTGTACTATAGTGATTGTTGAATAAAAAAGAACGAACGTCTCCATATGCTGTAGTATAGCCCAATGTCATTACTTGTTGTTTTACAAATTTTTTCTGGAACTGATAATCCATATAATATAGCGTGCTTCGGCTATTTTTCATGGTATCCTCAGGCAGATTATTTTCATAATATAAACAACGGGTTTTTAGGCTGTGACGGTTGTCTTTGTCGTCAAAATAGGTGATAAATGGATCGGTATTAAAGCGTATTCCTTTAGTATGTACCATACCATCTGGATTTTGGCGATATCCTCCTGAATCAGCATTTTGCCAAAGGAAAAAATCGTTCTTATCTACTCCCATTAAATTAGTATTTATGCCATAGGCAAGTCCTTTCACCTTTTTGTCCCTATAGCGAATATTCATGTTAATACGGGCGCGTTCCTCATTTTCGTTTTCGCGATATCCATCGTTGCTGAACATATGACCTCCAACAACCAGATCGAGGTTTCCAATCTGGCGTGAATGAAATACGTTGGTTCCAACAAAAAGAGGTTGAGTCCCTTCTCTCCACCGCAGTGAAGCGCGGGCAGGGTTCATGTAGATTCCATTATATACACTCACTTTTGTCTTAGGCAATTCTCCAGGGAAAGCAGTTCTCACATTAATGACTCCGTTTAATGCGGAAGATCCGTATAATACAGAGGAAGCTCCTTTAAGAATTTCTATTTGAGAAACATTTTCCACAGGCAAAAAATTCCATTTTGGATCACCTGCATCTGCAGACAGAACCGGAAGGTCATCTACCAGTAACAAGACACGACTGCCTGCACCATAACTATATCCACTTCCACCGCGGATACTTGGTTGATCATCCACAACATCAACGCCAGGGACTTGATTAATGGCTTGATCCATGTCAAAAGTATTTGTATTTTCAAGACTCGTCGATTTAATAACCTCCATGGATACAATTACATCCGAGAGTTTTTGTTCGTATTTTCCGGCACTTACTACTATTTCGCTGATGAGCTGTGCTTCGGCTTCTAGTGAAATATTTTGTTCGATGGATTCTCCGGGGCGGACAAAAATAGTACGGCTTTCTTTTTTATAACCTATATAGAAGAAATTAACCGTATGACGACCCGGCTTAACGGCGATTTCGAAAATCCCCTTATCATTGGTCGTCCCGCCCGAATTATCGTCAAGTACAATGTTTACACCGAAAAGTGCTTCTTTTGTCTTCTTGTCGGTAATTTTCCCTGTTAATGTTGTATTCTGTGCTACGACAGAGCCAGCGAGTAAAATCAAACTAAAAAATAAAGCTATTCTCATGCAAAATATTTTTGTCAAAAATATGCATAATTTACTACAAAGGGTATAAAAATTAATAAACACCGTGCCATATGAGACGAAAAATGATAAAAACTCATTGATTATTATTTTTTTTACTACTTTTGCAGTCCGTTTTTTACGGATAGTTAAATAATGTCTAACCTATTAAAAAAGAAACAATGGCAAAAAAAGAATTGATCAACGATCCAGAAGATCTGAATCAGAACGAAGAATTAAACGTGGTATTACCCGAAGTAACAGATGACTTTGTAGCAGATGATGAGGCAGAAATTGAAATTGAAGAAGACGAAGAAGTTATTGAGCACGAAGCCGCAGAAATTGAAGTGGCAAAATTAAAGAAGACTCAACAGATTGATCTAGAAAATTTCAACTGGGGTATTCTTGGAAAAAAAGAAGATGTTTACACCGATGACGAAAGAGGTAAACTAGAAGACATTTACACCAAAACACTTTCAACTATTGCCGAAAACGAAGTACTTATGGGTACCGTAGTCGCTATCAACAAACGCGAAGTAGTTGTAAATATTGGATACAAATCAGAAGGAGTTATTAATGCCAATGAATTTCGTTATAATCCCGAACTTGCTATAGGCGAAAAAGTTGAAGTATTAGTAGAAACGCAGGAAGATGGAACAGGACAGCTTGTTCTTTCACACAAAAAAGCTCGCTCACTACGTTCATGGGACCGTGTTAACGAAGCACACGATACCGACGAAATTATTAAGGGTTATATCAAATGTCGCACGAAGGGCGGTATGATCGTTGATGTATTTGGAATTGAAGCTTTCCTCCCAGGATCACAGATTGATGTGAAACCTATCCGCGATTATGATGCATTTGTAGGTAAAACTATGGAATTCAAAGTGGTTAAAATCAACCATGAATTCAAAAACGTTGTGGTATCGCACAAAGCTCTTATCGAAGAAGAACTCGAATTACAGAAAAAAGAAATTATCGGACGTCTCGAAAAAGGTCAGGTACTGGAAGGAACCGTTAAAAATATTACTTCATACGGTGTGTTCATTGATCTCGGCGGCGTAGACGGTCTTATTCATATTACCGATTTATCATGGGGTCGTATTTCACGTCCCGAAGAAATCGTTAAACTCGACGAAAAAATCAATGTGGTTATCCTTGATTTCGACGACGAAAAGAAACGTATTGCTCTCGGTATGAAACAGCTCACGACTCATCCTTGGGAATCTTTAGATACTAACCTGAAAGTTGGAGATAAAGTAACTGGTAAAGTTGTTGTTTTGGCTGATTACGGCGCATTTATCGAAATCGCAGCTGGCGTTGAAGGCCTTATTCACGTATCAGAAATGTCATGGTCACAGCATCTTCGCAGTGCACAGGACTTCCTGAAAGTGGGTGATGATGTAGAAGCTCAGGTTCTTACACTGGACCGCGAAGAGCGCAAAATGTCATTGGGCATGAAACAACTGAAAGCAGATCCATGGACTGATATCGAACAGAAATATCCTATGGGTAGCAAACATAATGGATCTATCCGTAATTTCACCAACTTTGGCGTGTTTATCGAACTCGAAGAAGGTATCGACGGACTGGTTCATATTTCTGACTTGTCATGGACCAAGAAAATCAAACATCCTGCTGAATTCTGCAGCATTGGTGAAACACTGAATGTAGTTGTTCTTGAAATCGATAAAGAAAACCGCAGATTAAGTCTTGGACATAAACAACTCGAAGAAAATCCATGGGATGTATTCGAAACGCTGTTTATGGTCGATAGTGTTCACGAAGGAACCATTATCAATATTTCAGAAAAGAATGTAGTAGTAGCATTACCTTATGGTGTTGAAGGCGTAACCACTCCTAAACACATCGTTAAAGAAGATGGAACTACAGCAAGAACAGACGAAAAACTTGATTTTAAAGTCATCGATTTCTCCAAAGAAGGCAAAAAAATTGTTGTATCACACACCCGTATTTTCGAAGATTCCAAGAAACAGCAGGAAAGTGGCGACAAGAAAAAAGTGGCCAAAAAAGGTAAAGCTGAAGCTGCTCCTCAGGTGAAAATCGAAAAAACTACCCTCGGTGATATCTCTGAATTGGCTGCTTTAAAAGACGAGATGGAACTGAATGAAAAGACCTCTAAAAAGAAAAAAGAATAATTTTTTTCAATTCCGGGTATTGTAAATCAAAAAATTTGTAATTTTAACCAATGGAATTTAGCATAGATAAAAAGGACAAATATACCTTGGTAAAGGTATTGGTAGAGAAGCTGGATACTCATGTGGCTCCTGCACTCAAGTCAGAACTCGTTCTGGTGGCCGGTAACGGAGAAAAGAATCTTATTCTCGACTTATCAACTTGCCGTTATTGCGATTCAAGCGGTTTAAGTGCTATACTTGTGGCTAACAGGCTTTGTAAAAATGCCAGTGGTACTTTTGTACTCACAGGCTTACAACCTGCTGTGGAAAGGTTAATCACCATTTCACAACTCGACACAGTACTGAATATCACTTTCTCCCTCGACAAAGCAATAGAAATGGCTGAGAAGTCGGAAAAGTAATTCACGTGTATCAGTGAACTTCTCTTATTCTATACTGGGAAGCTCTTCTGCCATACCTACATCCAAAAGCTATACAAGTGCCCATGCAATAACATTGCATGGGCATGTTTTTTTAGTAGATTGTGGGGAAGGAACGCAAATGAGATTGCGACAAATGTCAATACCCTTCAGCAGAATCAACCATATTTTTATTTCTCACCTGCACGGGGATCATTTTTTTGGCCTCTTTGGACTTCTTACCTCCTTTAATCTCTTGAATCGTAAAAACGATCTGCATATTTATTCGTTTCCCGAGCTCTCTGATATTCTTCAATTGAATAACCCCAAAATGATATTTGGCGAATCTATGGGGTATAAAATTCACCTGCACCCGCTGAATGCAGAAAAGAGCGAAGTGTTGTTTGAAAATAAAAGCACTATCATACATTCTTTTCCTATGCGGCATCGTATTCCTTGCTGTGGGTTTAGCTTTGCTGAAAAAGATAAACCACGCAAACTTCGCCCAGCTAAAATTGTACAGTACGATATCCCTACATATAAACGTGCTGGAATAAAATATGGTAACGATTTGGAACTGGAGGATGGAACTATTATTCCCAACGCACAGCTGACTGATGATCCTCCTCCTTCGAAGAAAATTAGTATCTGTTCGGATACATTATATAATAAGACGGTTATTCCTTATATATTAAACTCTGATTTACTTTTTCACGAAGCTACTTTTCTTCACGATAAACTCAGTCGCGCTCGGGAAACATGTCATACTACTGCTCTTCAGGCTGCTATGGTAGCTCAGGAATCCGGTGCAAAGAAACTTGTGATTGGACATTTCAGCGTACGCTATAAAGATACCCGAGAGTTGCTTGAGGAAGCAAAAACTGTTTTTGCCGAAACATATGCTGCCGAAGATATGCTTACATTTAATTTTTAAAAAAAAAGGCTGTCTCCATTTTGAGACAGCCTTTCTTTTTTTATTCTATACTTATTTTCTCAATGTAACAGGACTTGCCTTGATAGACTTTAATAAAGTAAAGTCCTTTGGCTAGTGTTCCTACATTGAAAGTAGTATTAATGTCTGAAGCATTTTTAAATTCTCTGCTCTCTATCATTTTACCATCTGGAGTCACAAGTTGAACAATAATATCCTGATTAACATCCGTTCTTGCTTTAAAGTAAACAATATCACGGGCAGGATTGGGGTAAATGCTCAAAGTTCCGTCTGCCGAATTCCATGGAATAGATACCAGTTCATCAACAAAAATGGAGTCTGTCTCTGTACAATTGGTGTTGGTAACAGTTACATAATACCAGCCCAGTGCAGGGATATCTAAGGTATTTGTTGTGCTTGTTACAGTACCTGCTTCATTCGACCATAAATAAGAGTCGTAGGTATAACCCAAATTGATGAGAGATAATGTATAGGGCAAATAAATGGAATTAATCAGAAGTGTATCTCCACCCATAATTTGAACTTGTATGTTTTGCTGACTGACGGTGTACTGAGTTGTGTCGTTGATGCCGTTCACATCAGATGAATAGTCAACAATTAATTTAATCGTATAATTGCCCGACATGAAAGCAAAAGGTTGTGTAAATGTAAATAATACACTATCACCTGGTGTCAGATCTGCACTTAATACATAATTCTCAGTTACAGCAGGAAGTGTATTTACAATATACTTACAAGGAATAGATTCTCCGCTGCTAACTGGAGCTGCACTCACATTCTTTATATACATTCTGATGGTATCGGCATTGAGGTTACAACCAGTAAGATTAGAATAAAGAGCAATGGGTTTCAGGTCGGCTGCTTGCGTAATAGTGAAATCGTCGAAAGCAAATCCATCGTATTGAACCGATCCATCAGATCCAAAAGCCATTCTGAATCTTACGTCAGATTCTCCAACAAGTGTCTGCAATGTATGACCTGCAGTTCTCCATCCAGTTGTGGATGTTCCTCCCCAGCCTTCTTCTAGCCCAGTCCAGGCTAAGCCGGATAAAGAATTATCATTATACCAGTTTACCTGATCGTTATACAGACCAACATTTTCCCAAGTAGTACCTGCATCCAGTGAATACTGAAGAACAGCACCATCATAACTGCCTTCAGAATAGAAGTTTGTTTTGAGAATTACAATGGGATTGATAATCGTAGAGAAATCAAAACAGGGTCCTTGTACCCAGGAAGCTTCGCTTGCATTGTAGCTGCCTGTAAGATTTGTCATCCACACTTTTGTTCCCGAAGCGGCTGTATTAATATTCGTTCCTGCAGGTACGCCATGTTGCCAAGTACTGCTTGTGCCTCCAGTAGTCCAATACGAGCCAGCTCCTTCAAAGTCATCTACATAAGGATAAGTGTTTACCATGGGGGTGACATTTACAATTCTCACCAGCGTATCATTTGTATGATCAATATCTGCAGTTTCGTCGATAAAAGTTTTAACCAAATAGGATCCTGGAGTTGTAAAATCATATGCCTGTTGATAGGTAAAAGTGTAAATATCGGTAGGCTGAAGGGTTGCTGTGATTGTATCTCTAACGATAGTTCCTCCATTTACCTGATAAGCAACACCGGCATCTGTAATGGGATTTGTTCCTAAATTCTGCACTTTTATCACAATCTGATCAATGCCTGAGGAACCGCAACCTGTGTAAATTGGGGCTTCCCATGACAACACTTTCAGGTCGTAAGCAGGAGATTCATCGATAAGAATATCATCAATAGCAAGGTCTCCATAATAGCCATTGCCACGTAATGCCCTAAAACGAATTTTGTTTACATTGGGTTGAGCTATTGATATCACTTTTCGCAACCAGGGGCTTGTCATGCTGGCTTGTTGCTGTCCTATTATCGAGTCAACCGCAATCCATGAACCATTACTAAAAACATCAACATACATTTTATTAATTTCACTTCCATAGAAGTGATACCAATATGAAAGACGAGGCAATGTAAATCCAGACAAATCAAGACAAGTACTCGTTAGGGTAGCTACATCGTTAAGTGCTCCAGAAGAAGCCTCAGTAAAAATGTATTTGCCAGCTGTAGTGCCTAAAGTATGATCCACAGCAGGACCTGTTGTTGTTGATGAAGTTTGACCAGCAATTACTTCCCAGCGATATCCTGTAGCAGGAGAAGCAGACCATCCATTAGGGAAAGGTACAACAAAACCATTTGTAAAGGTCTCGAAACTTTCAGTCAGGTTTGCCACACTGGCAATTGGTGTGATGGTTGCGTAGGCAGTATCATTTGTGGGATCGGGATCCGTAGCAAATACGCTCCAAGCTTTAATTGCATGAGCTACGCCGTAGTTTGAAAAATCATACTGGGTACTAAAGGTGTAGCTTATATTTTGTAATGAATTAATAGTTCCAGTATAGGATTCAGAAACAACCGTTCCGTTATTCACTTTGTATTCAAATATTGGGTCTGTTACTGGTTGAGTTCCATAATTAGTTACAGAAATGGTAATGTCTTCGGCGTTAGTCAGACCACAAGGAGTGTTGGGGGAAACGATTTGTGTAACTGCCAGATTATGTTGCGGGGTAAGCTGAAGTTTAAAATCGTCAAAGGTCATATACCAAGGACCTGAGGTTGCAGTTACATGAATAGCAAAGTAATAAACATCTGTAGCTGGAGCAGTAAATGTAACCGTAACTTTTTGGTAAGTTGTATTCATTGGGGCAGCAATTGTATTCAAGGTCGTCGTCATTCCGGCGGTAGACTGTATGGTTCCCATTTTCAATGAAACGGGACCCCAACCGGCATAACCGTCAGTAACATACCAATACGAAAAGTCATACGATTCACCTGCTGTTAATGCAGAACCAGGAGTAAACAGATCATCATTGGCGCCATAGCGACAGGAAACAAATTTACTGCCCGTATGTGCAGCCTGATTATAACTACCTGTAGCTGCAAGATAAGAATTCCAATATGAAATTCCATTGGTTCTGGCCCAACAAGAAGGTAAATCTCCGGCAGTAGTAACGCCTTCGTAACCTTCTGTCCAAGGCAATACAGAAATGGGAGTACAAGTAGTCGTTATAGCAAGCGGACCTGTCCATGAACTATTATCGGTAGGACTACATACAGCTCTTACGTAGAAATCATAAGCAGTTTGGGATGTAAGACCTGTGACAGTATATGGATTCGTTGTAATACCTGTAACAATTGTTCCAGCTCCGGGAACAAATCCAACCGGACCATATTCTATTTCCCATTCAGAAGCACCCGCCATATCCGTCCATGTAAAAGTTGCCTGTACATCCTGTAATCCTGTTACGTTAAATGCTGTGGGCCATGGGCAAGTTGGAATGGGTTCCCAGGTAAAATTATCAATATAGATATACTGATTTGTTGTTCCTGTTCCATGTTTAATAGCAATGTATTCGTCGGTTCCTGCATAAGCGCTAAAAGGAATTACATATTCCTGCCAATTAGTTGTTAAATCATAAAAAGTTTGAATGGCAGTGAATGAAGCCTGATTGGTCGGACTACTAACAGTCCCAACAGCTAAAACGGGGGTTCCTGTTCCGGTCATTTTGGCCCTGAAACGTACCTGATTATTTCCCGAAGCCATATCAGAAAACTGAGGACTTACTAAAATCAGATGTGTTGAAGCACCTACTGATGTTGCATTGTACATCTGAACGCAATTGGGCGTAGAATAGGGGCTTGTGGTAACAGTTGTTATAGTAGGTGTTCCTCCAGATCCTACTACAATTTTATTCCAGCAATTGGGTAGATTTGGAGTAGTTATCCCATCAAAATTTTGCAAATAGGTCGCTGTTGTAGGACCACACAGAGTTGTGAAGGCAAAAGGACCTGCCCAATAGCTACTGTCGGTGAGACTACATTGCGCCAATACATAGTATTGATAAGTTGTGGACGGATTTAGACCAGAAATAGTA